>CAZBCO010000412.1:0-3709 GCA_964490295.1 uncultured Planctomycetota bacterium | reverse complement strand
TCCATCATCAACATCAAGAACGAGATCGAAGCCACACAGGAACAACTGGCCGAGGCTGAAACGCACGCCGGCGAAGAGCAGATCACGTTGGTTGACAATTTAATTCGCAGCGAGTTGGAAAGCAAGAAGATCGAACTGGAAGCCGATCTGGACTACAAGCTGGAACAACGCCGCACGCTCCAACTCACCAAGCAACGCTTGGAAGAAGAGGCCTACGCCCTGCCGGGGTTGCAGCGCCAGTTGACTCGCCTGAGACGAGACCAGGAAGCCGCTGCTGCTCGTTATGAGCGTGAAGCGAGCAATTTCGAGAGCGTCGAGCGCGAATTCAACATTCAAATGGAAGGCCTGATGGCGTTCAACGTGGTGGCACCGCCTCGCCGACCGCGCGACCGCGATATTCGCCATATCATGCGGATGGCCGTCATGGGCTTTTTTGTGGCGATGGCCGCCGGCGTTGGGGCAATTGCGGGCACCGAGTTCCTCGACCAGAGCTTCTCCGATGTTGAGGCCGCCAGGGACTTCCTGAGGCTTCCGTCGCTGGGCGTTATTCCTCTGATCGAAACTCCGGGCGACCGACGGGGTCAATTGATACGAACGATTCTTATTGCGGCCACCGGGGTGATGGTCATCACCGCGATGGTGCTGGCGGGCCTGTTCGTGCCCCCGGTACGGCAATTGTTACGCGACCTGTGGCTCGTGATTCAGGATTTGGTCAAAGACATCGCCTGAGTCAAACGGGTGTTGCAGGCTCCGATGGAACGTTAGGGAACGGGAATTATGTACGAGAGCTTTTTCGGACTCTCAGAGAAGCCTTTTAATCTCACCCCCGATCCCGACTTCCTCTACATGAGCAACAGCCACAAGAAGGCGATGACCTACCTGAAATACGGGATTGAGACCAAGGAAGGCTTCATCCAGCTCAGCGGCGAAATCGGATCCGGCAAGACCACCCTGTTGCGCGGCCTGCTGCGCGGCCTGGACCGCGAAATACGAGCCGCCTACATTGTCAACCCGCGTGGAACCTTCCGCCAGATTCTGCGCACACTGCTTGACCAACTGAACGTGGTGCCTTTCCGACTGGATTACTCCAAAGAGCGGCTGCTCGACAAGTTCCACGAGTTCCTCAAATCCCAGGAAGCCTTGAATCATCCTGTGGTGCTCATCTTCGACGAGGCTCAGAACCTGGACATCAGTACGCTCGAAGAACTTCGGATGCTCTCGAACTACGAGACCGACAAGAAAAAGCTCGTTCAGATCATCCTCGTCGGCCAACCCGAGCTCCGCGAAAAGTTGGACCGGCCCGAGCTGGTGCAGCTTCGCCAACGCATTGCCGTGCGCGCCCACCTGGGGCCACTCAACGCGGAGGAAACCCGCGCCTACATCGAACACCGGCTCAAGGTGGCGGGATCCGACGGCAGCATCCGCTTTGAGCCGGCTTCGTGTGACCTGATTCAGCAGGCCACCCACGGCATTCCCCGGTTGATCAATCTGTTGTGCAACAATGTGATGCTGGCCGGCTATGTCGAAGAGAAGAAAACCTTTGGGGCGGAGATGGTCTCCCGCGTTATCGCCGAAATGCGAGCCGATGACGGGCGATCCGAGCTGCCGCTTCCGGAGAGTCCATCGCCTGCGACGCCCCAAGCCGCCCCCCACCCCGTCGCGGTGGGAACAACAGGCGACCGGCCTCGGGCGTCGGGGCTGCGCCGCGGGCTGACCTGGGCTGCCGCGATTGTGGGCGTCGCCCTCATCGCCGCCGCCGTCATCTGGAAATTTGTGCTCGATAAATCCTGAGTAAGGAACCGCACCCTGATGTCTAGAATCGAAGAAGCGATGCAGAAGCGGGCCAAGGCCCAGAATCGCGACCGCGCGCCGGAGCCGGCGTCTTCACCAGGCGGCGTCGCTTCCCCGGTGGTCGAGCGCTCCGCCGCAGCGGACGGTGTTGATGAGCATATCGTCTCGTTCCATTACCCGCGTTCGGGCCTCACCGAAAATTTCAAACAGATTCAACTGGTGGTTCAGAACATGCTGCCCGAAGGCAGCAACCGCATCGTGATGTTCACCAGCGCCCAGAGCGGCGAGGGCAAGACCACCGCCAGCCTCAACTTCGCGGCCTCCATCGCCCAAGACACCAGCAAGCGGGTGATCATCGTCGACGCCGACATGCGCGAGCCGATGGTTCACTCCCTGCTGGGGATGCGTAACCAGCGTGGGTTTGGCGACCTGCTGACTTCCGACGCCCCCATCGAAAGCGTCACGGTCAACACCCCGGTGCCCGGCCTGCAGGCCATCCTCTGCGGCGAGATGCCGCCGAACCCGGCCGAGTTAATCGCCTCGGAGCGCACCCATCAGGTCTTTGCCGAGCTCAAATCCAAGTATGACTATATCGTGGTCGATACGCCGCCGGTTCTGCCCGTGGTGGACACCATTCACATGGGAGCGTTTGCGGACGGGGTGCTGCTGATCGTCGAGGCCGCCCGGACTAGCCGCCGCAAGATTCAGCGAGCGGTGCAGCTGCTGAACAACGCCCACGCCTCGGTGATGGGCTTCCTGCTCAACAAGAGCCCGGCCGGCTTGGCAGAGTATCACACCGAGCGTTACTACTACAGCACCAGCAAGTACGGCGGCAAGTGAGACCCACCGGCCCGCGCGGGCCGGGCGGGCGCACCTTTCAGGATGCCGCCCGTGATAGTCCTCTTCGGCGACTCTAGTGGCGGGCCACGCTCAACGCTATGCTTTACCTTGGCGTCCTCTTCCTGCTGATCCTCACCTACCTCCGCCCGCAGGAGTTCATCACCATCATCCAAGGCTGGCCCATTGTCTTCTGGACCATGGTGGTGCTGGCCCTACCCTGGCTGGCGACACTGTCCTACCGCAAGCTGCTCCGAACCCGCATCGACCTTTTCATGTTTCTCTTATGGCTCATTGCCGTCATCTCCTGGTGGAACTACTGGAAGAGCCATATGCATTCCCCGGCGAAGGAATTCGGCAGGGTTCTGCTCATCTATTTGTTTGTCGCCCATGCGATCGATTCGCGAGCCAAACTGACCGGGGTGGTCTGGATGACGCTGCTTGGCCTGCTCATCGTCGGCATGATGGGAGGCCGCGACGTTGGCCTGAAGGATCAATACGCCAGCATCGGGCTGTTCAACAACCGCAATGACTTCGCCTACGCACTGGCCATGCTCTTCCCCCTCGGCCTGGCCTTCTTCCTCAAGGGAGACCCTTTTGCAAAGATCATTGGGGCCGGGGCCTGTATTGTGGCCATCGCTCAAACCATTATGAGCGACTCCCGCGGTGGGCAACTCGCAATGATTATTGCCGGCGGTGCGGTATTCTACGCCTTGGCTAAGACCCCCTTGACCCGCAAGATCATGCTTATCCTCGGCATTGCCAGCCTGTTTTTTGCGATTTTCGCCAGCGCCCGCCTGGAGTCGGTGGGGGATTATAAACAAGACGCCTCAGCAATGGGGCGCGTCGAGATGTGGGCTGCTTCTCTCACCGTTGCTCCGCTGCCGTGGGATCCGGGGCAATACCGGGAGTTCTTCAGAAGACCTATGTACGGTCTGATCGGTTGCGGATTTAAGCAGTTCAAAAATAACCCCTTCGTCCGCTTTGAACGCGACACGCACAATTCCTACATGCGCGCGCTGACCGAGTTGGGCGGGATCGGCCTGTTCATCTACGTCGGCTTGCTCTGGTTTGCGGCCCG
>CAZBCO010000411.1:0-2595 GCA_964490295.1 uncultured Planctomycetota bacterium | reverse complement strand
AGCCCACACCGTCAACTACGCTCTGGTCTTCATCCCCAACGAGCAGGTCTATGCCGCGATCCACGAGATGGACCCGTCGATGATCGACGGCGCGCTGCGCAGCCGCATCGTGCTTTGCTCGCCGCTGACGCTCTACGCCATGCTGGGCGTCATCCGCCAGGCCGCGGAGAACGTGGCGATGGAGCACCGCGCCACGGAGATGGCCGACCTCATCGGGGCCTTCATGAAGCAATGGGAGAACTACAAGGCCGAGTTCGCCAAGCTGGGTTCGCAGCTCGATACGGTGAACAAAACTTACGGGCGGCTCGAGACCACGCGGGCGAACCAGCTTGAACGCCCGGTCGATAAGATCAACGAGCTACGCTCCGCCCAGAGGGAGCTGCCGGGACCGGGCGAAGGCCCCGGAAGCATCGAGCCGGTCTGAGGCACGCGCCGTGAGGGATGACCACGACGACACCACGAAAGCGATTATTTCAAGAAACCGCCGAGCGGCCACGTTGCCTCGGCTACGTTTCGCGTTCGTGGAAGATCTGGGCGGTGTAGAGGAACACCTCGGTGTCGGGGGCTTTCCAAGCGTCGGGGGGCAGGCCCGCCTTGTGGGCGCAGCAGGTGCTGAGGAACTCCTCCTTGCCCATCTTGCACTCGGTCGCCACCTGCGGGAGGAAGGTGCCGGAGCGCCCGCCGCGCCGAATGTAGATGCCGTGCGTTCCGAGTTCCAGCGCGAGCGGGTCGTCAGTCTTCTGCAACGGCGAGAGCACCGAGATTTCGATGGCGATGTCGGGCAGCTCTTCGGGGCGGACCGGGGTGAAGCGCGGGTCCTCCATCGCCGCGGAGCGGGCCATCTCGGCCACCACCTGCCAGACCGGGTCCTGCGGCAGGAACCGTCCGATGCAGCCCCGAAGCTGGCCCTTCTGGTGCAGTGTGACGAACGCCCCCAGCGGCTGCGCCAGCTCGGGCAGAGCCGGTTCGGTCTCCGGGGCGGGCCGGCCGTGTACGACGGCCTCGACCGCCGCGCGGGCGATGCGGAGCAGCTCGGCCCCCGCTTCGGGAGTGAGGACGGGTTCGCTGTGCGTCATAGGGTCTCCTCCAGGGCGTCACGGTCGCGGGCCATTCGGGCCACCAGGTCTTCGACGCGGTCGAAGCGAATCTGGTCGCGGAGCTTGCTGATAAAGTGGACTTCGAGGTCGCGCCCGTAGAGGTCGCGTCGGATGCCGTGGAGGTACACCTCGACGCGGTTCGCCTTGGCCGCGGGTTCGAAGGTCGGGTTCGAGCCGATGCTGGTGAGCGCGGGGTGCCAGGCCCGTGCGAAGCGGGCGGCGGTGATATACACTCCGGGCGGCGGGCAGACCTCATGGTGCAGGTCGAGGTTGGCGGTGGGGAAGCCGAGGAAAGTGCCCCGGCCCTCGCCCCGCACCACGGTGCCCAACAGCGTCACCGGGCGGCCCAGCATCTGTTCGGCGGCGTGCAAGTCGCCCGCCTCAATGGCCTCACGAATCGCCGAGCTGGAGACCGGGCGGCCGCCGACGCGGACCGGCGGCGCCTGCCGGGCGGCGCACACGCCCTCGGACCGGAGCTGCCGCAGCAGGGCATAATCGCCCTCGGCGTGGCGTCCGAACCGGGCGTTGAACCCCAGCAGCACCCCTTGCACGCCCAGGCGGCCGCAGAGCCAATCGGCGACGAACTCGCGGGCCGAGACCTCGCGCAGCGCGCGGTCGAAGGTCAAGACCGCGCAGGCGTCTATCCCCAGGCGCTCGAAGAGCACCAGTTTGTGGTCGAGCGAGGTGATGCAGGGGGCGGTCTTGCCGTGCGTCACGGTGCGCGGCGGGCGGTCGAAGGTGACTACCAGGGCGGTGGTGCCCAGGGCGTCGGCCCAGCGGCGGAGGTCGCCCAGGACGCGCTGATGGCCCCGGTGGACGCCGTCGAAGGTGCCGATGGTGGCGACGGGCCGCCCGATGGGGCGCGGCACATGCAGGTCATTGCCGATGCGGATCATGCGTTTGAATTCCGCGGCAGAACCGCTTCCCCGAAGCCCTACTGGCGGGGCAGAAACAGACGCTGGCCGACGAGAATCTTGTACGGCTTGGCCAGCCCGTTCAGCTCGGCGATTTCCTTCCAGCGCTTCGCATCGCCCAGCTGCTCCTCGGCGATTTGAATCAGGCCGATGTCGAACTGGGTCACCACATAGGCCGTGGTGTTGGCCGGCTGCACGCGCGGGGTGGTGGTGGTGCCGCTCGACGCGGTCGCCGCCGCCGGGGTGGTGCTGCCCTTGGGCGGCATCTTGAGCTTCTGGCCGATGCGGATGACCGCGTCGCGGTCGATGGCGTTCAGAGCGGCGACCTCGCCCCACCGGCGCCCGTCGCCCAGCTGCTCGCGGGCGATCCCTTCGCCCACGTCGCCGGCCTTCACCGTGTATTCCCAGGTCGAGGGAGCCGACACCGGCTCCGGTTCGGGTTCGGGCTCGGGCCGCACAATGTCGGTGGTCGTGGATTCAGGGGACGGGTTCACGGTTTCGGGCGGCAAAACGGAGTCGCCGCTCAAGTCGGGCACGCCGGGCAGAACGTCCGATTCGACCACCAGGGTTCCTTCGGAGGGCGG
>CAZBCO010000410.1:0-2545 GCA_964490295.1 uncultured Planctomycetota bacterium | reverse complement strand
ACGTTGTTCACGCCCGGCGTTTCGCCGATCTTGACCCATTGATTCGCGGGCGGTTCTTTCGCTACCGCGTTCTCCGCCGGTTTCACCTCCTGCGCCCGTGCCACACCCGCCGCCGTCATCCACGCGACTGCAACCGTCAGTACGAATGCTCGATACCATCTCTTGTTCATCACTCTCTTCTCCTCTAGCAGCCTGTCTGAGTATTCAGATGAAAAAGTCATAACCATTGGATATACAGGCACTTCGCGTTTTGAGGCCGAAAAACGTCAACTTATCGCTCGGTAAAGACTTACAACTCTTGATGCTGAATTCTTGGACAGGCTGCTAGTACTGTACATGTGCTATTCCAGCAGGCCGTTTCCTGTTCGACAGGAACCTGTTGCACAAACAACCCCCGCCCGGTCGCCGGTTCACGATGAACCCGGCTTCGAAACGGACGAAGCGTCATGCTCAACCAAGAACAGTATAGCTGCGGGAGGGCGTCAATGCAACTCCGTTCGTTGATGCGAGCGGTCTGCGGGTGTGTCCTGTTCCCGCATTCCAGCAATCACTTCCTTCCTCTCACTCAGTTCCACTTGGCCCTGCCGCTTCCAGCCTTCACCGCCGAAGCTGCTTCGGCGGAGTAGGTCCGATAGGTCTTCAGCCGATTGTGGCTGGTGCATATCACTGCCCACTCGCTGTCACACGCCGTATCGCCGCGCCGACAGGTGCGGCTGAGCCATCGCATCCGAAAAGAACCACGCGAATCGGTCCTCGCCCAACCACTCCTTCATGCTCAGAGGCAGCAGATACAACGGGACTTTATTGCATACCGTGTAACCGTGTCGTTGTAGGCCTTTGTCTCCTCCTCAATGGCGGCACTATTCCACCATGCATTACCCGTTCACGCTCGCGTGTCTTCGCCGCGATTTGTGTAACGTGCTCATAGGGAACATTTTCACGTTGCTTCTACAAACGATGGGTTCGGGGTTGCATCCCGGCGGTAGATATGCGATGCTGGGATGATGAAGATTATGGTGGACGGGCACAATCTGATGCATGCCGATGACGAGGCTCGGGCCGCTCTGGACCGCCAGGAGCCGGACCGGGCACGGGTGCGCCTTCTGGAGGTGGTCGGCGCGTTCGCCCGTTATCACCACAAAAAAGCCCTGATTGTGTTCGACGGGTCGGGCGGGCATCCGCTGCCGGAATCCACACGCGGGCCGGTGCAGTACTGCTTTTCCGGACCCGACCGAAAGGCCGATGATGTGCTGCTGGACCGCCTGCGGAGCAGCACGGGGCGGCGCGAAATCCTGGTGGTGACCAGCGACCGGGAAGTGGCCGACGCGGCCCGGCACCTGGGGGCCAAGGTCCAGGCCTCGGCCGCGTTCCTGCAAGAGGTGGAGCGCCTCGGACGACGCCGCCAAAAGAAAAAGCCGGCGCCGGAGCCGTCCGGCAAGCGGCGCGGCCCCAGCGCGACGGAGGTGGAAGAGATGTTGATGGAGTTTACGGAGGAGGACGCGGCAGCGATTGAGCGGGCCGAGAGCCGACCGCGCCGTCGCAAACGCAACGCACCGTGATGACCTGGCGAAAGACGCTGAGCTTCTTGAGCCGCTGGCCTGCGACGTTGGCGGTGGCCGTCGCCATCCTGGCTCTCAGCCGGATTCCGCCGGACGACCTGCCGAGCGTGCCGCTCTTCCCCGGCGCCGACAAAATAATCCACCTGATGGAATATCTGGTGCTTGGAGCGCTGCTTTTTCGGGCGATGGCCTATGATTTCTCTGGAAATCCTGTGTGGGTCGCTATAATAGCACTGGTCGCGGGGGCGTGTTTCGGCGCCCTCGATGAATGGCAGCAGGGCTTCTTCGGGCGAACGCCCGACCTGCGGGATTGGGTGGCGGATGTCCTGGGCGTAGTCCTGGGCATCGCCTGGGTGTTTTTTGTCAACCGATTGAAAAGCGGAGATGCACAGCATGGCTCATGAGTTGTCGTATATCTGGATCACCCCGTACAGTTTGTTGAAGAGTCGCACCGGCGGGATTATCAGCCGGACGCTGGCCTATTCGGGCCTCGACCTGGTCGGCGCCCGGATGTATATGCCGAGCGACGAATTGATGGACCAGTGTTGCGAGCTGCTCCGGAGCGAGAATATCGAGCCTCGCATGAAAGAGGGGCTGCTCACCTATTTCAACGACTATTGCCGCCCCGACAACAAGCTGGGGATTCACAACCGCTGCCTGCTGCTGTTGTTCGCGGGCGAGAACGCCGTGGAACGGCTGCGCAACGCGGTCGGCTCGCTGAGCGACCCGCAGGCCCAGGGCAACACCGTCCGGGGCACCTACGGCGAGTTCGTCAAGCATTTCGAACCGGCCGTCTTTGTCGGCACCGACCGGGACGACGTGAAGCAGGAGCTGCGGCTGTTTGCCGATTATGCCCAGAGCGACGGCGGGGTGCTGGAAAACCGCCTGCAATTCGACGAAGAGGCCCAGACCACCTTGGTCATCGTCAAGCCCGACAATTTCAAGCTGGGCAGCTCGCGTCCGGGAAACATCATCGATATGTTCTC
>CAZBCO010000409.1:0-8289 GCA_964490295.1 uncultured Planctomycetota bacterium | reverse complement strand
CCGCTCGACACTATCGTGGCCGCCCTACGCGAGTATGTCCGCAGCGGCATCCTGCCGCCGTTGCCCGGCTGAATCACTTCACTTGGCTGAAGTGTTACGTTTCTTCAGATAGTGCTGCTGTCGCTTCTTTTCGGCGATAGTTCGGGCCACGGGGATGGGCCGCCCGTCGGGCGTCTTGCCGCTGTAATACATCGCGGCCGCCATGGTCATCGGCAGCGGCGTGAAATCCTGGGTCTGATGCGTCCGCAGGCGGTTCGCTTTGAGGTAGTCGCGGAGCTCGGCCATGTCGCGCTCGGTGCAGCCGGGGAAGCTGGAGATGAGATAGGGAATCAGATATTGCTCCTTGCCGGCGGCGGCACTGGCGGCGTCGAAGGCGCGGCGGAAGCGCTCGAAGGTTTGGATGCCGGGCTTGCCCATCAGGGCGAGCACGCGATCCGAGGTATGTTCGGGCGCGACGCTCAGGTGCCCGCCGGTATGGTGGCGGGCCAGCACCTCGATATAGCGGGGATCCTGGAGCGCCAGATCGTAGCGGACGCCGGAGGCGATGAAGCAGTGCTTGATGCCTTCGATGCCGCGCACCGCTTCGAGCATCCGGAGCGACGGCTCGTGGTCGGCATCGAGGTTGGGGCAGACCGCGGGGAACAGACAACTGGCCCGACGGCAGGGAGCCGACCCCTTCGGCTTTCGGCAACGGGTCCCGTACATGTTCGCCGTCGGCCCGCCGAGGTCGGTGATCACGCCCTTGAATTCGGGCATCCGGATCAGGCGTTCAATTTCGCGTCGGATGGACTCAATCGAACGGGACTGGATGACCTTGCCCTGGTGCAGGCCCAGCCCGCAGAAGGAGCATCCGCCGTAACATCCGCGATGCACGGTGATGGAGAACCGGACGGTCTCCAGCGCGGGAATCGGCTCGCGGTAGGTGAAGTGCGGCCGCCGGGTGAACGGCAGGTCGTAAAGGGCGTCCAGTTCGGACGTGGTCAAGGGGCGCTGGGGTTCGGTCACGATGGTCAGCCGCTGCCGGTCGCGCTGGGCGAGATAATGTTTCGAGCCAGGCGCGGCGTGTTCGAGAGCGAGCGTCGTCGCTTCCAGCAGCTTCTCCGGGGTCTGTTCGATGTCGTCGCGCGAGGGGAGCCACACGGTGCGCTCCGGGCCGGGCAAGTCGGCCTCCGTGCCCGCGAACACCGTGCCGGGGATGTAGCGGAGGTCGATGGCGCGGCCGGAGGACTTGAGGCGACGGGCCAGGGTGAGGACCGAGCGTTCGCCCATGCCGTAAACCAGCAGGTCGATTCCGCTGTCGAGCAGGATGGAGGAGCGGATGCGGTCGTCCCAGTAGTCGTAATGGGCGATGCGGCGCAGACTGGCTTCGACGCCGCCGGCAATAATCGGGATGCGGGGGAAGGTGCGGCGCAGAAGATTGGCATAGACGATGGTGGTGCGCGGCGGGCGCCGGTCGTTGCGTCCGCCGGGCGAGTAGTCGTCGGCGGAGCGGCGCTTGCGATTGGCGGTGTACAGGTTGAGCATCGAATCCACCGCGCCCGCGGCAATGCCGATGAACAGGCGGGGCGCGCCGAGCGTCTTCATGCAGTCCGGGTCGTGGATGTCGGGCTGGGCGATGAGGCCGACCCGGAAGCCCTTGGATTCGAGCACCCGCCCGATCACCGCCGCCCCGAAGGCGGGATGGTCCACGTAGGCATCGCCGCTGACCAGCAGGATGTCGAGCTCGTCCCAGCCGCGCGCCTCCATCTCGGCTCGCGTCATCGGGAGAAAGGCGAGGAGGTCGTCCGTCGGTGTCGGCGGCTCGGTTTGCTTTCGCGGTGCCATACTTTTCCAGTCACGTCTCAAAGGGCTTGATTGGCTCGCCCCGGTGCGAGCTGCGATCAGGGATTCTTCTTGGTCAGATCCTTAATCGCAAAGTCGATGATGCGTCGCTCGTGGCCGGTGGCTTTGCGGGCGGCCTCTTCCAGCTCCGGCAAGATCACGGCCTCGCCGAGGGCCATCAGCGCTCTGGCCGCATTCCCGCGCACCGCGCTGGATTTGTGCTTCAGGGCCATGGCCATGTCTTTGGCGGTGTCGGCCTTGTTGGGGACGCACTGGGCCAGAGCGGCGGCGAGGGTGTCGACCGGGGCGGGTGGGTTTTCAAGGATGATCGCCGCGAAGAAGGCCGCGGCGGCGTCTTCCGAGGGGTGCTCCTTGAAGTACCCGGCCAGCTCCGCCATCACCGGGGCCGCCCGCTCCTTGTCCTTCAGCAGGGCCAGCATCGGCTCTGCCGCCGTCTCCGCCGCTTTCTGGGTCAGCAGCCGAATGACCGATTGTTGCACCCAGGTGTCCTTGCATTCGACCACCGGCACCAGCTTCTCGGCGGGAATCTTCCCCCGGCGCTCAAACATGAGCAGCGCCCGGCCGGCGGCCGTGCTGACGCTCTTATCCGGGTCCCGAACCGCTTCGAGGGCCAGCGGGATGGCCTTCTCGTGGGCCAGGGAGATCAGGTTCTGAAAAACTTGTGCCCGCACCGTGACGTCCTCATGCTTGGCCAGCATCGGCAGCACCACGGCGAATTGTTCCCGACTCATCCAGGGAATCGTTACCGCACGGCCCCCACGATCTTCCGGTTGCGACGGGTCCGGCTGGAGCATCAACTGCACGACGCGAAGCAGGGTCTTCTCGTCGATAGCCGACCGAATCAGCTCGCCGTACACGTCGTCGCGTCTGACGAGCGGCCAATCCTGATAACGTTCGGGGTCGTTCTTGGCCTGCAACAGTTTCAGAAGAGTCTCGACCTTGGCGGCCACCGGAAGCTCGCGGAGCGCCCGAAAGGCCTCCTGCACCGAGTCGCGGTTTTTGGACGCCAGCAGGTCGATCAGCAACGCGGCCGACGTCTCCGGTTCGGCCTTGGCCAGTTCAAGGATCGCCCCGGTGCGCACCGCCTCGGAGGGGTCTTTGACGAAGCCCCGCATCAGGCCCGCCAGTTTGGCCTTCTCGGCCCGGTGGGCGACGGCAAGCTGATGCAAGGCCCGCAGCCGAAGTTTCTCATCCAGGTCCGCCCGCTTCAGCAGGGCGAGTTGCACGGCCTCCGCCTCGGCCCCACCGAGTTGCACCAATCGGCTCAGCAGCAGCGGGTCTTCGGTACTTTCGGCCAGCTTGGCCCGCCCGGCTTCGTCCAGAGCGTCGACGACCTGCTGGGCCAGCCGTCGGCGTTCGTTGGCGTCCTTCTGTTGGTTGTAGTGCTTCAAGACCGCCTTGGCGGCGTCTTCCGTGCGGAGGGCGGCGAGCGCCCAGATCAACGACTGAGCCTGCTCTTGGGGGGTGTCCGGGTGCTCCAGCATCTTGGTGAGCGGGGCCGCCGCCGCCGCCACCCGCCTCTGCCCTACCACCCGGATCGCCAACGGGGTCAGCTTGTCGTTGCCCGGACGAATCAGCTCGAACACCGCCGCCTGGCCCTTGTCGCCCAATTGAAGCACAATGCCCAGTTGATACGCGGCACGGTCCCGATTGTTTTGCCCGACCGCGACGTTGCCGGGCATCGAGAGCTGCGCCGGAGATTCGGCGAACGCACGGGCCATCAGCAGCCGGGCCTCCACGTGCGTCGGGTCCGCCTGGACCGCCGAGCCGAGTTGCGACACCGCCGCGGCATAGTCGCCGATCTTCATCAGGGCCTTGACCTTCTCCAACTCCGCCGCTCCGGCGGTCGAGCACACCACACACAACACCGACAACATCATCATACGACCATATTTTGCCATCGCGGTCTCCTCCGTCTCAAGGGTGGGTCAGGGCCACGGATGCGGGGCGGCTCTGGCCGTTCAACGCGCTCCAACCTATAAGACCCTCTCGCACGCCGGATAGTTTAGCGCGAATTGGGATTGGGGGTAGATTTTCTTTGAAAAAATAATCCGGCCCCACGGGGGCGCGTTCGCGGCGGCGACGGGGGCGGGGGGCTATTTGGGTGATTCGGCCGGCGAGTAGCGGGGCGGCGGCGGGGACGGCGGGTCGTGCTTCTCGACGTTCTCGCCGGTATGGCGGTCGTCCCCGGCCAGGTCCAGCCCGAACCATCCGAAGGCCCAGTCCAGGATTTCGCCGACATCGACGCCGGCCTCCAGGCCGAGCCAGATGAGATGGACGTTGGCGGAAACCTCCAGCCAGCCCCGGTTAGGGTTGTTGATGGTGAGGCGCGGGTTGCTGCAGAAGCCCCCCTCCGGGCAGCAGCGGTCCTTCTGGTCGGCGTAAACCTGCGAGAGAGGCATGCCGCCGTATTGCACCGCGGTCACGTCCTCCCATCCGTAGATGGGCACGATCAGGTTCATGTCATAGCGGCGTTCATCCCAGGACCAGCCGTAACCGTTGCGGAATCCGCAGCGGCGCGTCTCGTAAGTCCCCAGGCCCAGGGCTAGGGCACGGGTCCCGTGGACATTGGCCAGCAGGCCGGGGCCATAGGCGATATTGAAGCGGAACATCTCGCCCGCGTCGTCCATCCGGTCGCTGAGGTTCGGCGTCCGGCACCCGATAACGGTCGAGCCAATCAGAAGCACCGCCAGGACGGCGGACGCGGTTCGTATGGATTTCATCACCAGATTCTCCTTTATCAGGGCACACAGCTTTCCCGAAACCAGTCTAGTGCGCGCCGCGAGATGTATCAAGCACTATTCCGGGCAAAGACGGAGGACGGGGATAAGAGGGTGGATACCCGCCGTCTTGGGGGACATAGCCGCTTCGGCGAAGTCCGCCGCCAAGCTTATGGCGGACAGACGCAGATGAACGCAGATAAGAGAATGGATTGATCAGCGTTGATCAGCGTCTGGTGCCTCCTCTTCGCACCACGAAAAGCACGAAGCTCACGAAGGGCTTTCGCAGCACGGGGTCGCCCCGGCCCCGCCGCCCGGCGGATTGCGTTTGCATTCGCCCTGAGCGGGTTTATAATCATAGTGACGGAAGCAAACGGCCCCTTCGATGGGCGGGGCTGTGGAAGGGCGAGCAATGGGAGGCAGAGCTATCGACCCGCGACGCCCCGGAGGCAGTGGCCGCGCTACGAAATACCACGAGGTGACAGGTCGAGCGTTGGGGGCCAGCGCGGCCCGAAGCCGACATCGAAAGGCAATGAGAATGGCGGCTCCGGAATATACGGAGATAAATGTTGTGTCCCCAGAACCCTTGACCTGCCCGCAGGGATTGACCTTGACGGAATCGATCAACTGGCCATGCTCCGGGGAGAGAAAGGGAAAATACTTCCGAAAAGGTTCTGGCAATGGAACCGCTACACGCCGGCCTTCGGTTTCAATTCGGCCATGCGGGACGGCCCCTGGAAACTTGTACTGCCATCTTGCCGGGAAGTACGGGCCATGACACTTGAGGACGGTGCAGCCCCCAAGCAGATGAGAACTGCACGTAAATTCAGTCCCACTCCTCCACCGGAAATAGCGTATCCTGCGCCGGGCAAACCTGAATTGTATAATCTTGAAAACGACCCCTGTGAGAAAAATAATCTCGCCGACTGTGAGCCTGCAAAAGTCAGTAAAATGTATACTGAACTTGAAGCATGGTTTAATCAAGTTGAAGGCGAGAGACTGAAAAACCAATGAAACCAATAAACATAGAGCAGATCAAACTGGGCGGTGAAATCGGTCGAAGGATCGACATTACTGCGGATTACAACATGCTGGCCGTAGACATTGAGCATGATTTTCTTGCACCCTTCAGGAAGCAGGGGGATGCGGCCCGATATGTCGGCCTGGGTCACTTCCTGGATGCCACCTCCCGTTTTGCCCGCTACCGGGAGAATGAGGGACTCAGCCGTCTCAGGAAGCGGATTGTCAGTGAACTGAAGGCGCTACAGGAGCCTGACGGGTATATCGGCACGTTCAGGCCTGAGAGTCGATTGTCTATGCTTTGGGACGTTCACGAGATCAGTCACCTGATCTACGGGTTGGCATCCGACTTCCTGCTTTGGGGCGAGCGAGATGTTCTGAACACCGGGCAGCGGTTGGCGGACTGGCTGATTGCGGCCTGGATGGCAGCACCCGAGCAGGTTTCCAACAAAGTCGTGATGGCCACCCTTGACTCGGAACCGGCCATGCTGGTGATGTTCGAAGCCACCGGCGACCAGAAGTACCTGAACTTCTGCACCGATGTCCTGAAGCTTGCAGAGTGGGACCGCCCGATCGTGCTCGGACGGAACCGCCGCGTTGATGGACACGTCTATGACTACCTGTCCCGGTGCATTGGTCAGGTGGCGTTACAGCGCTGGTGTCCCGAACACAGCCTTGAAAACCCTACCAGGCGGGCTTTGGACTTTATGCTCCACGACGGGGGAATGGTCATCTCCGGGGCTTTGGGCGAGCATGAGTGCTGGCATGATTCACAGGAAGGACTCGGTAGCCTGGGCGAGACCTGCGCCACAGCCTACCTCATCCGCCTGCTTCATCTCCTGCTGCAACAGACCGGAAATTCGCTTTACGGAGACCTGATGGAGAGGGCCATATACAATGCGCTGTTTGCAGCACAGTCGCCGGATGGACGCAGGCTTCGTTACTATACGCCCTTTGAGGGTTCCCGAGCCTACTACCCGCGTGACACCTACTGCTGTCCGAACAACTTCCGGCGAATCGTCTCCGAGTTGCCGCAGATGGTGTTTCTCGAGTCTCCGGATGGCCCGGTGGTGAACCTGTACACGGCGTGCTCTGCGCTTCTGAAGCTGCCCGACGGCAACGCGCTGCATATCCGCCAGAAGACGGACTACCCGCGGAGCGGGACCGTTGAAATCGCGCTGGAACCCGAAATCGCAGCGGCCTTCTCGCTGAAATTGCGTATTCCACGATGGTGTAAGGATGTCAGAATCACAGTCAATGGTGAGGCGATTGATTCAGCCCGGGGCGGAGGTAGCTTCTGTGTGCTTAACAGGCTGTGGCGCAATGCCGACCGCATAGAACTGATGATGCAGATGCCGCCGCGACTGATACGAGGATTCAGGGCCCAGTGTGGACGGGCGGCTGTCATGAGCGGACCGCAGCTTTACTGCATGAATCCTGAGAGGAATCGAAAGCTCTCCGGGATCGACCCACGACTGCTGGTCATCGATCCGGCCTCATTGCGCCGGGAAGCGGAAGTCTGTCGTATCCGCGCTTGGGGCCCTGGCAGGAACTATCCGATGCAGGAGCCGGAACACGACTTGGTGCTCACCGAATTTGCTGACCCCGGCGGCAGCGCGACGTATTTTAAGATTCCCGTGCCAGATGACCGCATGGTGGGGTCTGATGAACTTTTTGAACGGACGTAAACATGTATGAACGCCTGAGGTGTGGGGGGCGGAGTAAAAGCGCGACGCGCGGCGGGGTAAAAGCGCGGCGCCCACGCGCGCTTACTGCTTGGCCATCAGCATGTCTTTGATTTTCATCAGGCGGCTGATGTTGCTGCGTTCGGCCTCGCTGATCTTCTGTTCGATGTCGTTGCGGGACTCCTGGAGTTCGGGGATGAGGACGTGCTCCAGGGCGTTGGCCCGGCGGCGGGTGTGCTCCAGCTCGCGGGCGAGGACCAGCAGGGTCTTCTCCTTCTCGGCGAGCCGGAAGAGCTGTTCGGGAAGCTTGCGAAGCTCTTCGAGGGCGAGGTCGAATTCGGGCGGGGTCTGGGTGAGGCTGTAGCGATAGGCTCCGGGCGGCTCCGGCGGGTTGAAGACCGGGGTGTTGACGCCCATCACGCGGCGGAAGGTGACCTGCAAGTCGGCGGTGGTGGCGTTCTGGCTGACGGCTTCGTGGACGGCGCCCTGGGGGGCGACGGCGTCGGCCAGGGTGAACCGGGCGAGCAGTTGGGGGAAGCTGCGGTCGAAGGCTTGCCGAAGGGCTTTGTATTCGGGGAGCAGGTCGGAGATTTCGCGGATCAGCCCTTCGAGCTTGTCCTTCAGCAGCTTATGCCCGCGCTGGGCCAGCACCAGCCGCTTGCGCAGCTTGAACAGTTCCATCCGGTTGGGGTTGATTTTCTTTTTCATGTTTTCTCACCGCAGAGAACGCGGAGTTCGCCGAGTGTTATTTCCTCTTTTCGGTGCTCTGCGTTCATCGGCGTCTATTTCTTCTTCTCATCCCGTGGTTTATGGTATTTGTCGAGGGTGGCAGGTTTGCAGCGTTTGAGCTCGGTGCGCGGGAGGATGCCGAGCAGGTCCCAGCCGAGGTCCAGGGCGTCTTCGATGTCGCGGTTCTCCTCGATGCCCTGGCTGACGAAGCGGCCCTCGAACTCGTCGGAGAAGCGGACGTAGAGGAGGTCGACGTCGGAGAGCGACGATTCGCCCAGCACCACGGCAAGCTC
>CAZBCO010000408.1:0-12543 GCA_964490295.1 uncultured Planctomycetota bacterium | reverse complement strand
CGCTCAAATTCGGCGGACTCAAAATCCCGCACCTGGCCGCCTTGAAGCAGTTTATACAGCATCGCCTTGCCGGCGTCCGGTTCCGACTCGGTGTTGCGGGAAGGGTCGTGTTCGAGATAAAAGATGATTTCGGAGCGCTCGTCGGAGTATTCATAGCGCCCTCGCGGGGCACGGACGTAAGTGATCATCTTGCGCTGCGCCCCGCCCGCGCTGACCGGGCTGGCCTTGCTGGTCATGACGATCACCGCATCACGAAAAGAATTGTCGGGAAACATATCGCCAATATACAGGTTGAAGCTGCCGATTCGCATCACGGGGTCGCTGCGTTGAAGGGCCGCCGCCTGTTCGGACGCGCTGACCGAGTGGATGACGTTGTATTGTACGAGCCGTGTTCGCGGCTCCCATTCGTGGTTCAACATGCCGCACGTCGCCGACAGGAGCAGAGCCACCATCGCCGCCGGGCTGAGGATTCGCCAGAGATGAACCCCCGAAGCGCGCACCGCCGTCAGCTCATTGTTGCCCGCCATGCGACTGTACACCATAATACACGCGGCCACAAAGGCCGTGGGAATGGTCCACGGCAGGGAGTACGGGAGCAGCAGGGGGATGAATCGGACCACGGTGGCCAGCGACAAGCCCTCCCGAATCGGCTCGTAAGCCCCGCCGATGATCATCAGCAAGGTCATCGCGGAGACGGCGACCCCGAACGACTGCAACAGCTCAATCAGCACATGCCATTCCAGCCGCGTGATACCGCCCCAAGCCATGAAACTCCGTCTCTTGGTCGGCGGTTTTTCGGCAGTCCGGCCAGGGCCGGACTGAGGTATGTTCATGGGATGTGAGCCGCAGGTTTCATTCACAAGGCTTTTCCAGGCAGTTATCGCTCTGCGACATCGGACCGACTTCGCTTATCGAAGTCCTATGTTCTGCACACTATGCTACTGTTGAGACCGGGCCTCGTCAAGCGGGGCGTTCGGTGCCGCGCCCAACTCTTCACCGGATGGCTGATAGACCGCAAGCATTTCGGCTCGCAAGGCTTCGGCGAACTCACGGCGCGAACCCGCGATATAGCGGTCGGGCAGCACCTCTACCCGGACGCGGACCCCTTGGCCGATCAGGTTCCAGACGTGCCCCAGCAAGGTCATCTCGCCGTACCAGAAAAGCTCGTGGCGGTTGCTGTCATCAATGGGACGCCCGGCCAGGCGGGTGTAGCGTATGACAAAGGGGCGGACGGGGAACGCCTCGCCCGCCTCGCCGGCCGCCGCGGCAAAGAGCGGCGGCTTGAAGGGCAGCAGGGTCTTGCCGTCGGAGGTGGTGCCTTCCGGGAAGAAGCAAACCTTGTACCCTGCCCGCAGCCGGGAGCGCATCCGGGGCACCAGCGTCTTTGTGCTGAAACGGTTGCGGCGGTCGACGAAGAGTGTGCCCGCCAGATAGGCCAGTTGGCCCAGCACCGGCCACCAAGCGATAGGACGCGAGATGAAACACCCCGGCGACACCGCCAACAGCACGAGGATATCCAGATAACCGGTGTGGTTGGCCACGCACAGAGCGGGACTCGAGAGGTCGGCCTGGCCAAGGTTCGCGTCGATATGAACTCGGATGACCGCAAGCATGCAGCGCGCCCAGGCGCGGCCCAGGGCGGCAATCGTCGCAACGCGCGCCCGTCGGGGCAACAGCCACGTCACCAGCGTCGGGGGGATAAACACCAGCAGGATTATCAGGCCGCCAAGAAAACGGACACCCCGCATCGCGTGTTGCCAGACGGCCATCAAGCGCGGTGTGCCTCCCTAATTGGGCTTGGTGCGGATGACCCGAACCCCTTGTGGCCGGGGAATACGAAAAATCTGGGTCTGAAGGTCCACGTTGTTATAGAACCGCCCCAGGACAAACTTGTAACGAGCCCCCGACTCCCAGTCGAACTCGATGCAGAGCGGGATGCTTTTTTTGCGGTCAATCCAGAAAGTCCAGACCTGCTTGGCCCGGTCATCCACCAGTTTGTTGTCCGATTGCTCGCGCATCTCTTTCAGCTTTTCCGGCTTCAGCGAAATGACCAGTTTGTAGGCCGGGATGATCACAGGCTCTGCGTCCTTGGCGTCGTCGCTCGCGGGGACCGTGTAGTCCACTTCTTCCAAGGCATCGACATCAAAAAAGCGATTGAGGGCACGCACCATCTGGTCGCCGGCCGCAAAAACCATCAACAGCGGGTGCGGATCGCGTTTCTCGTCGAGGTCGGTAATGCGTACCTCGTTCTTCTCGCGCTCATAGACCCAGTAGTCCTTGCCGTCTGTTCCCTCGATCAGAAACGGCGGCTGGCCGAAATTGAGCCGGAACATCTTATCGCGTTTGAAATAGGCCCGCCCGCGATAGGTGGCGACGCGACCGTTCGGGTCCTGGAACTGTTGGGTGACCCAGACCCAGAAGTCGTCGTATCCGGCGAACACCTGGCCCACGCGACGGGCGATATCCTCCGCCGAGGGCTTCGCCTGGGCCGCCGGGCTGATCAGGGCCACCAGAATAAAAGCCGTGAGTAGCGTCTTCATTACATCGGAGCCCCTAACACGGTCCCCTCAAAGACCAATTTGTCCTCGACAAAGCCCTGGCAGGCGAACTCGCAACGTCGTGTGCGCAGCGAGACCGGCTTGACCGCGATGATAAACGTCTCGCCCGGCTTGATGAAGCCGCGGAACTTGACGCCATCGACGCCCATAAACCCGATGAACGTATCTTCCGGCACGCCCATCATTTCCATCCAGTAGAAGGAGGTCAGTTGGGCGGCGGCTTCAATCTGCAACACGCCGGGGAACAGCGGGCGGCCGGGGATATGGCCCCGAACCCAGAACTGGTCGTCGGTCAAGCGTTTGTACGCGACCGCCAACTCGTTCTCCAAGTCAATCACGGCGATACCGTCCAGCATTTCAAACTCATAGCGCTGCTTGTTATGTCGGCGAATATCTTCGATATCTCGCACCGGTCGGGTCGGGTCCACGGTGGTCGGGTCAACCAGAAACTTTGGCGGCATTCGCATTCTCCTCAGCACAGTTTGGATGGCCGTCGTTACAACATATAACCATGATACCAACGCCCCGTAACGCAGTCAACTACAGGAACGGCTGCATACACCGGGCTTCGGGCATCCAGAATAGAAAAACGCCAACAAGATCAAACCGATGATCGCTTAAAAGCCCGAATCCAGCACGGTGTATTCGCTGCGGCGCCCAAGCACCCAGAAGACTTGAATGAGGAGGCCGCCGCCCTCGATGGAGCGTGGGGTGTTGCCGAAGGCCAGCAAACCCTTGCCGATGCTCAGTTCCCAACTGAGGGTCTGGGTTTTGCCGCGAGCGTGGGTAAAGGCAATGATCGGGTTGAGCTGATAGGTTGAACAACGGCGCGATAATTCGTTCTTCTGGAACGCGGCTCCGCGCCCCCATCGCAGAAAGAGCCACTCGCTCAGGCCCGGAAAGAGCGACGGAAACTCACCGTGTACCGCGGCATTGGTCCGTTCACCGCTGGAGGCGATAATCTTCTGGTCGCCGTAAATCGGGAAATACCATCGTTCCTTGAAGCCGCCCTGAGTTGAGCCGGAGACCACCTCGCCGGTGACGTTCACCGCCCGAAGGGTGTTGGATGAGGGCGAATTCAATCCGGCGATATATTCGACTTCGTCCGGTGCGAGGGAACGATCCAAGGCGACCATCGTCTCCAGGTCGCCCATCACGCAGCTTGTCGAGGCTATCGCAAGCACCAGAAAGCTCAAAACGGGGTATTTCACGGCATTCCTCCCGATTCAGATGACCTGTGGCTATTGTAGCCGGTGGGGCGCTCGCTCGCAAGCGCGAACTGAACGTTGTTGGCCATTGGGATTGGACCGGCTCGAACCATTGGCCTTAAGAGGGGGCGGTGCGGCGGCCTTAGGCAGGTCCGTAGAAGTCCCAGGGGGAGTGGCCAGAACTTCCGGGGGTGGACCCGTTGGGACAGGCCTCCGGACCGTAAGAGCGGAATCCGGAAGGTGAAGGGAGGCCCGTAAGGCCTGTCCTGCCGACCACCGCACCGGCTGATAGTACAGCAAATACCGTGCCAACGGGCGTCGAAATCGCAAATATAATTTGCGCTCAGAGCTTAAGTGCTTGTAGTACAATGCTATATCTTTTTAAAAATAATCAGAATAGATTATTGGCCATGGTTCGCTACGATGGCTTTTCAGCAAAAGAGCCACAGCCGCCGTGTAATAATTCCACACTGATCGTGTTTGAGGCCCTGTTTTGGGGCTTCATCAACTAAATTATGATTAAATAACGAATTATAGTGCGGGAATATTTCCACAGGTGGCCCGTTATGGGTAACGCATCGGTGCCGGAGCAGAGGTCAGCGACAGTTTATATGGGGAAGAAGCAGCCTGACATGGCAACGGCCCTGGCACCATCAAGGTGCCAAGGCCGTTTCTTTCGCCTTTGGCGAGGCTGACGGGACTCGAACCCGCAACCCCCAGATCGACAGTCTGGTACTCTAACCAATTGAGCTACAGCCCCAGCGAATTGCCAATGTCGGAAATATATCAGGTGCCGGGCGGGTTGTCAATACCGTCGCGCGGTTCTCCGTGGGTTTCTTCGGTTTGGCCGGAGAGGATGGTGTCGATTCGGGCCAGCAGATCGGGCGGGCGGTAGGGCTTCTGAATAAACCCGGTTAACCCGAGTTTAGCCAACTCCTCGGTGGCCTCCTGATGGTTGTAGCCGCTGGTGAGCAGCACGCGGACCTTCGGGTCTCGCCGTCGCAGTTCACGAAAGGTCTCTTCGCCACCCATCTTGGGCATCACCAGGTCGAGAATGACGAGCTGGATTTCGCTCTGGTGTTGCTCGAAGACCTCGACCGCTTCGCAGCCGTCCCGCGCGGTGAGGGTGTGGAAGCCTGCCGCTTGCAGCATGTGTGCGGTCACCTTGCGGCATCCGTCTTCGTCATCGACCACGAGGATGGCCCCCTGTCGTTTGGCCCCGGGCGAGCGGGGTTCGGGCTGCCGCGTGGCCTGGCAGGTTTTTTCGGAGCAGGGCAGCAGAATGCGGAAGGTGGTGCCACGCCCCGGCTCGGAATGCACCGCGATGGCTCCAGCGTGGCCCCGCACGATGCCGATGACCGCCGCCAGGCCCAGACCGCGCCCGGTCTGCTTGGTCGTGAAGAACGGGTCGAAAATCTTCGACAGGGTTCCGGCGTCCATCCCGTGACCTGTGTCGCTGACCTCAAGCACCACATAGCGTCCCGGCGCGAGGTCATCATTCAGATAGGTCTCGGCGAGGTCCTCCGCGCTGGCCTCCGTCACGCCGGTTCGCACGGTCAAGACGCCCTTCTTGCCGTCCAGGGCGTCGGAGGCGTTGGTAATCAGGTTCATCACCACCTGCCGCATCTGGGTCGCATCGACCTCGACCGGCGGCAGGTCCGGCTGAAACTCGAATCGCAACTCGGCGTCTTTGGAGGTCACGGACTGTAACAGGTTGGCCATTTCCTCGACGAGCGTCGAGAGGTTAAGGGTTTCGATGACGAACTTGCCCCGCCCGGAGTAGGCCAGCATCTGTTGCGTCAGTTCGGCCGCTCGCAGGGCGGCGGTCTCGATCTGCTCAATATGATGCCGGGCGCGGGACTCCGGGGGCAGGGCGGTCACGGCGAGGCTCGCATGGCCGAGCAGGCTCATCAGCAGATTATTGAAGTCATGGGCCACACCGCCCGCCAGAACGCTGAGGCTCTC
Organism: uncultured Planctomycetota bacterium; assembly: GCA_964490295.1. GTDB lineage: Bacteria > Planctomycetota > PUPC01 > PUPC01 > PUPC01 > CAZBCO01. Next base: position 6,812 of record CAZBCO010000408.1, on the reverse strand, counting down.
CAATTTCTGGATATCCTGAATCTGCCGTTCGAGTTGGCGCCGCTCCGCCTCTTCCCGTCGTCGCTCGGTGACATCCGTGCCCGAGCTGAGCGTGCCGACCGTGTGGCCCTGCTCATCACGCAGCAGGGTGTTGTGCCATTCGATGGTCCGCTCCTCTCCCGCTCCGTTAAGGATGGCGTTCTCCGCGAATTCTACGAGCTCCGCCTCGCCGTCCATCAATTCCTTGAAGACGTTGCGCACGTCGTGGCGCACCCGTTCAGGCAGGAAGCGGTCGAACCACGACTGGCCGAGGACCTCCTCGGCGGGCAGGCCCAGCACCTCACAGCCAAGGCGGTTGATCAGTGTGACGCGGCCCTCTCGGTCAAGAGCGACCATGATCACGCCGACCAGGTCGAGGTATTGTTGCGCCCGGTCGCGCTCGCGCCGAATCTCGGCCTCGACCTGCGATAGCTCCGTGATATCGGTGCTGACACTGCACATCATCTGCGGCTCGCCGGCCGAGTCGCGGATCACCCAGGTGCGGCAATGCAGTATCATCCGTCGCCCGTCGGGCGTCAGATGGGTTATGCGACCTGCCCAGCCTCCTTCGCGGAGGGTGCGGGCGATGACTTGTTGCTGGGCCGCGACATAACCCGGCCCGGCCCCCATCTCGGACGCCCCCCGGCCGACCAGTGCGTCTCGCGGTTTGCCCAGAGCGCGGCAGGCGGCGTCGTTGGCATACGCGATCCGGCCCGCCGTGTCGGTGACCACAATCGAATCGCCGATGTGATCCAGCAACTCGGATTGGAAAACAATATGCTTCTCAATGCTCTGCTGGCGTGAGACCAACCGTGAAATCAGTAACCCGCCAATGATGAAGACGGTGGAGACCAGCAGGCGAAGGTAGAGGGTGTGTGTGGTGATACCGAAAATCAACTCTTGAGCCAGCGAGCGCTGTCCGAGCAACCCCCATTGGAACAGGGCATCCACGATCCAGAACAGCAACGCCGCCAGCATGGAGATCAGCAGAATGGAGTTTTTATTAAACATGTTGGAACTCTTCTCGAACCGTGCCTGCTGGAGGCGTGGGCTCTCATCCAATGTCGGAACACCACCTGACTGAAGGATAGCGTAACCGGGCCGCAGCCGCAAGGGGCGTCATGTGAAAATCCGCCCGCTGATTGGGAGACGCCGCATGACATGGGCGACTTTCTGGCCGAATGCGCCGCATCCGTTGCTAAAGCGTGTTCGGGCATGTTATAATCCCGTCGCGTTAAAGAGGCTTGGAGAACAGACCCGCGGGCAGGAGCGAGCCTTGCAGAGAAAACGCCATCGAGTTTTCGTCGGATGGTTTCAGCATTGGCTGGACCGGATGACGCCGATCCAGTTTCTGTTGTTGTGCTTCCTTGCCGCGATTCTTGTGGGCACCGGGCTGCTGATGCTGCCGGCGGCCAATGCACCGGGGCGGGCTACCGGGCTTATTGATGCCCTGTTCACAGCCACCTCGGCGGTGTGCGTCACGGGCCTGATCGTGGTCGATACGGGGACGCATTTCAGCGGCTTCGGCCAGGGCGTGATTCTGGTGTTGATCCAGGTCGGCGGGTTGGGGATTATGACCGCCTCGTCGTTCATGTTATTGGCTCTTGGCCAGCGTGCTTCGATGCGCAATCTGATCTTGATCCGCGAGGAATACTCAGTCGGTGGCCGGGCTTCCGGTCGGAGCCTTTTTCTGGCCGTGCTGGTGTTCACGCTCCTGATCGAGGGCTTAGGGGCTTTATTCCTCTCCGCCCGTTTTCAATCCGCTCCCGTGACCGGGCACCATCCCACCTGGTCGGGCGTTTTCCACGCGGTTTCGGCCTTCTGTAACGCCGGATTCTCGCTGCATGCAGACAGCTTCACGCAGTATCGGGGCGATTTGACGGTGAATCTGGTGGTGCCGTTTTTGATTATTATTGGCGGGCTTGGTTTCCCGGCACTATTCGACTGGCTCACCAAGATACGGCGTTCGCTGGGGGGCGTTCGCGTGGTGCTCAGCCTGCACGCACGGATTGTGTTCATCGCCACCGGGATTCTTCTGGTGCTGGGTACGGCGGCTTTCTTCGTGCTGGAGATCAACAGCCGGGAGTTGGAGAACGCCACCTTGTCCGAGCGGCTGGCGGCCTCCTGGTTTCAATCGACCACCACGCGGACGGCCGGGTTCAATACGATAGACTTTGGGCGGGTATCTGAGCCAACCCTGCTGGTAACGCTGGTGATGATGGTGATCGGGGCCGCTCCCGGCTCCACCGGCGGCGGGCTGAAGGTGACCACGCTGGTCGTCATTCTGCTGGTGATGATGGGGCGGTTGCGCGGGCACGAGCGCGTGGAAGTCAGGGGCCGGACCATCCCGATGGTGGTGATTACCAAGGCGTTGGTGGTCGCCGTGCTGGGTATCGCGCTGATCCTGGCCGCCACGTTGTTGTTGTTGATTACCGACGGCGACACCTTGGCGAGCCTTATCGCGGAGCAAGGGGCCGAGGCTCGGCACGGTGTCTTTGTGACCGCCTTGTTCGAAATCGTCTCTGCCTTCGGCACGGTGGGTCTCAGCATGATCAATGCCGGAGCCACCGGAGCCTTGACATGGGGCGGCAAGCTGATCATCATAGTGGTGATGTATCTGGGCCGTCTGGGCCCGTTGGCGTTGGCGCAGATGGTGCTGGCCGCCGACAAGCCCTTGCGGTACCGATATCCTGAAGAATACCTTTTGGTCGGTTGAAAGGGGGTAACCCTTGAGGCAATTCGCGGTGTTGGGGTTGGGGCAATTTGGCTCGGCGGTCGCCGAGAGCTTGCTGGCTCACGGACGTGAGGTGCTGGTTGTCGACTCGGATCCCGACAAGGTGGCCGAGATCAAGAGCCGCGTGACCACCGCGGTCGTCGCCGAAGCCACCGACCGAAGCACCATGCTCAAGTTCCTTGGCGAGGGGATTGAGTGCGTGGTGATCAGCCTCGGCCCGCAGATCGAGGCCTCGATTCTGGCCACCTTCTTCGCTAAGGAGGCGGGGGTTCAGGAGATCATCGTCAAGGCGAACACCCCCGACCACGCCGAGATTCTCAAGCGTGTCGGCGCCACACGGGTGGTGACGCCCTCCGAGGATCAGGCCCAGCGCGTGGTGAACAGTCTGGTGCGGCCCAACGTGATTGACTCGCTGCCGCTCGCCGATGGCGTGAGCGTGTGGGAGATCAAGGCCCCCAAGGATTTTGTCGGCAAGACGCTCCGCCAACTGGACCTGCGGAACAGTGTGCGTGTTGACGTGATTGCCATTCGTCACGGCGGGAATGGGGCGGATGACTCCGGCGAATTGGAAAGCATCCCATCGCCGGACCGTGCCATCAGTGCCAACGACACGCTGTTTATTATGGGTTTGGACAAAGACATTGCGAAGATCAAGGACTGACATGCTCATTTTCCCCGCCATTGACCTGAAGCAAAGCCCTGACGGCCGTTGCCGCTGTGTCCGGCTGCTTCAGGGCCGAGCCGATGCCGAAACCTCCTTTTCCGACGACCCGCCCGCCGTGGCCCGACGCTGGCAGGAGGCCGGAGCGCAGTGGCTGCACGTGGTCGATCTCGACGGAGCCTTCCGAGGGCATCCGGTCAATACCGAGGCCATCCGGAGCATCGTGCAGGCCGTCGACATGAAGGTCGAGGTGGGTGGGGGAATCCGCGATACCGAGGCGGCCGCAACGCTGCTTGAGGATGTGGGCGTGACCCGTGTGGTCATCGGCACGCAGGCGCTGGCCGCTCCCGATTGGTTCGAATCGCTCTGCCGCCGTTACCCGGGGCGGATCGTGGCGGGCATTGACGCACGGGACGGCCGCGTGGCCGTGGCCGGGTGGACCGAAGATTCCGGCGTTGATGCCGTGGCGGCTGCCCGAAGCCTCGCCCAGCGCGGCGCGGCTGCGATTATCTTCACGGACATCGCCACCGACGGCATGCTGACCGGCCCCAACCTCGACGCCACCGCTCGGCTGGCCGAGGCGGTGGACGTGCCGGTGGTCGCTTCGGGCGGTGTGGCCTCGCTCGACGACATTCGAAGCCTGCTCCGCCTGCCGTTGCAAGGGGCCATCGTCGGCAAGGCTCTATATGCGGGGACTCTCGATTTGGCTGAAGCGGTTCGATTGACCTTGAAACGCCGCGATTGACCGATTATAATCCTACATATACATGCGTCTATCCAGACCGGAGGACACGATGCTGATCCGATGCTCTCAGTGCGGCGCCCGCGGCAAGGTCAAGAGCGAAGACCCCAACAAGGCCTTTCGGTGCCCGAAATGCGGCGGGGCGATGCGAGCCGAGCAAGCCGCCTCGGCCGCGCCCGAACCGGCGGCTCCCACCGGCCGCCAGGCCACCGAGCGACGGGCCAAGACCTCCCGGCAAGTCGGAACCTCCCGGCGACGAACCAGCCGGATTTCCGACCGGCGCCGTCGGCGCAAGAAGTTCCCCGTGGTGGCTGTTGCCCTTGGCGTGTTGGCCATCGTGGTTGCCCTCGGCGGCGGGTATTATTACTACGGGCTGATCAATGCTCCGGGGCCGGGTGCCCAGGCCCTGAGCCGGTTGCCTCATACCACCCTGGCGGCTGCGTCGGTCGAAAACCTGCAGGAGCTCTCCAGCCGCCTGGCCCGGCTGGGCGATTCCGAGCCTCACAAGGTGAGCGGAGCGGTGGAGGCCTATCGCAAATGGTTCGAGCTGCAACTGAAAAATGAACTGGATGCTCCCGACTACGCCGACGCGGTTCAGTTGCTTCGGGCGGCCAAGGCGGCGGCATTCGGGCTGGTGCCGGGGGCGCGGGAGGGCGCTCCCCCGGTGACAATCAGCATGCTGGTCTTTGATAAGCCCCATCCACCGAGTGTGCTGCTCCAGAAGATTCCTCCGGCGGGCGATATCTCCGGCGTGCGGCTGCATCGTCGCCGAGGCTCGTTCTGCATGTTGCTCGAGAATGTGCTGGTCATCTGCAAGCAGCGCGAACCTCTGGAGGCCATGGCCCGGAGTTTTCTGGTTGCCGGGAATCCGGAGTCGCTCGGCACCGTGCCGGAGTTCGTCGCTGCTCGTGCCGAGTTCAGCCGCCGGGGGCCTGCCTGGCTTTACATGTCGGGCCAGGCGCTGGAGGCCGGCAAGCAGTTGGGCGGTGCCCTTGCCGGGCCGGAGGCCGCTCAGGCAGGCGGGCTGGCGCCGGGCATTCAATATGCTGTCGCTTTTGTCGAAGTGAGCGACCCGGCCATGACCATGCAATGCAAGGTGATGATGGCCGCCGGGGATGCCTATTACGCGAACCTGCGGCTGAAACCCAGAGCCTTGAAGACGCCGGAATACATGCCTGCGGATTCCCTGTTCGCGTTTGCCATCGCCCTGGATCAACCGACCGTGCTCTACGATCGTATGGTGGGTACCCTCGACAACCGGTTTATGCAGGTGTTGGGGGAAAAACTCAGCGCCAAGATTCGCCGTTTTGAAAGGGCCCAGGACCGATTGAGCATCGCCCGAGACGTGATGCCTCTGCTGGCGGGCGAGATTGGCGTCTATAGGCTGATGCCGGGGCAGGGGGAGCTGGCCGGAGGGATTCTCATTCCCACCATCAAAGCTGCCGCCGCCGAGGAGACGGCCAAACGCCTGGTGACTCAGCTCAGCGGGGCCGAGCCCAAGGCGGTGAGGATGGATGGGGGCGATGCTTGGGCGGCCGGCCCGATAAGGTATCGCTTTATCGACGATATGTTGGTGCTGGGCATCGGGCCTGAAGCCTTGAAGGCCGTCGCCCAGGCTCGTGATACCGGGCAGCATCTTGCGGCAGCTTCCGTGTTTCGCACCGCGAGCGCCCGGCTCCCGGCCGAATCCTCGGCCCTTTTATTTTCCCGCGAATCGCCCGGCAGCCAAATGGCCCGGCACGCCGGAGAGCAGGCCTGGTGCTTGTTGGCCAGCGTCCGGATGGACGAGAATGACGTGTCGATTCATCTGGCGATGCCCAGCTTCGCCCAGTGGCTGATGGCCACCGCCCCCGACCGCGAGGGGATGCAGCCCTCCGGCCCGACCGGGCCGCCCGACCGTACGGCACAAAGCCGAGCGAGCATTGAAGCTCTCGCCAAGATATGTTTCCAGTACCGTGACCGACCGGAAGGCGGCACTCTGTTCCCCGAGCAATTTGCCGATCTGGTCAGAGATGGCCACATTGACTTCAAAAACATGGAAGTCCTTGTGCGTCCCAACGACTTAGAGCCTCGTTTCCGCGTGGGTGATGTACCGACCAGTTACGAGGTGGCCTTTGGTGTGGTGCCCGATCATCGCTTCGACAAGGACACGCCCGGCGATGTGCCGATGGTCTGGGAGGGTGATGCCTCGCATCAGGGCAAACGCTTCGTGGCCTACTTTGACGGAAGCGTCCGGTTGGAGGAGGTGTCGCGAGCCCAGTTGATACATCGTATTCGGGTGGCCGTGGCCAAACTCAAGGGCGAGGAACCGCCCGCTGGCCCCGACGGGCCGGAAGAGCCTGCTGAGCCAGCGACTCCCGATTCTACCGAACAGCACCAGCCTCCGCTACCTAATGATCAACCGTGACAAACTCGGCCACCTGCTGGATAACATGTAAGGGCGTTCCCCGTCGGATGACGGCAAAGCGTTCGATGACTCATTTGTGCCTCGGTTTTCCTTGACTTCCGCGCCGTCAAACTTACAATAAAGGGGCGTTCCGAAGGGTGAAGTGAGCAGGGGGAATCCATAATGGCCGAGCGTCCGTCCGACAGCAATCCCGGTACCGGTGCCAAGTCCGCATCGGGCAAGACCATTCTCGGAGGGTTTGAGGTTACGG
>CAZBCO010000407.1:0-6762 GCA_964490295.1 uncultured Planctomycetota bacterium | reverse complement strand
ACGTTGACGGTTTTGACGGTGCGCTGGCCGACGATTTCGCCCGCACGGACACTGACCTTGCAATCGGCCTGGAACTGGGCGGGCGTCTGGATCACGTGCTCGGTCAGGTACCAAGTCAGCGTCCCCGTTGCCAGACAGGTGAGCACCACCGCCAGCTTGCGCTTGCGAAGGATGCGCCAATAGTCCCGAAGCCCCATTTCATACTGTGCCATTGGGTGACCCCTTGGATGCGGTGTCGGTCCTCATCATCAGTCTGTCGCCTCGTTATACGTCGGCAGGAACCAGGAGTAGAACTCCTGGAGGTTGCCGATCCAGTCTTTGGGTACGTAAATGGTGTCGCCGTCCCGCAGCAGCATATTCTTGCTCAAGTCGCCCTTCCGGAGCATTTCAAGCATATTGATTTGGAACAATTCCGGACGACGCCGGTCGCCGCGAATGACGACCACCTGCTTGCGGTTGGCGCGGGGCGTGAAGCTGCTGGCCAGTTGAATGGCTTCAATCAGCCGGACGTTGTCTTGCAGCGGGTAAAGGCCGGGCCTCGACACTTCGCCCAGCACATAGATTTTTCGCTCGCTCATCGCGGTGGAGGGGATGTAGACCACGTCATTTTCGTCCAGCACCACATCCTGGCTGAGCCGGCTCTGGAAGATGGCCTTGTAGAGGTTAAGGACGCGCTTTTCGCCGCCGCGATGCCGGACCTCGACCTTGGTCAGGTCGGCCTCGGTGGTGAACCCGCCGTGTCGGGCGATGAACTGCAACACGCGGGTCTTGCCGGTCAGCGGGTATTCGCCCGGGCCGGTCTGGTTCTGATTGACCTTGACGCGCACTTCGCCCAGGACGCTGGCCTTGCGGGCGCGGTATTCGCGGACCGTGACCGAGACCGCCGGGCTGCGCAGCTTGACCTCTTCGCGCAGTTTGGTCGTGATCAGGTCGCGGAGCTGCGAAGGCGTCAGCCCCTGGCCTTCGCGGTTCACGATGCGCAACGGGTCGGCGCTGACTTCGGGCAGCAGCAGCTCGCCGGACGGCTCGACCGGCTTGTTGATGATTTGCGGCTCCTCGACGCGGCTGCGATAAATCTGGATTTCCAGCAGGTCGCCGGTGCCCAGCCGGTATTCAGTGTAAGTTCTACCATCGCCTCGTTTTAAGGTGAGATAAACGTTGTTCTCCAAGGGGTCGCGGACGACCTCGTCGTCTTCGCCGAAGGGGCGGGGGAAGGCGGCGGACAACTGGAGCGCCCGCGTCTTCTCGGCCAGCCTCAGCCGGCCCCGGTCGTCGGCCTGGAACCAGGCGTTGACGCCTTCGTCTTGGCTCGCCGCCACCAGGTCGGGTGCTCCATCGGCATTGAAATCGGCGGCGGCCAGGCCATAGTAGGTGCCCTTGTGGGGGAAGCGGAAACTTTGCTCCATAAACGCGACCTGGAACGGGCGACGCCCCTGATTGCGCTCGACCGCCTTCGGGTCCGGCGGAAGTTGAAGCCAGACGCGCACCCCCCGGTCATCAAACGAGGTGGCGGCCACGTCCGGCAGCTTGTCGCCGTTGATGTCCAGAGCCTTGACCGCCCAGAAACTGCCCTCACCGGCGAGGGGGATATGCTGCGACCACCACCCGGCCTGTCGGGCGCTGACGTGCTTCACGGTGCTTCGCTCCGGGCCTTCATCCAGAGGCTCGCCGCAGGAGCGGTCGTTGAGGAAGAGGCACACCGCCGCCGGGCTGCGGTAGCTGGCGGCGACGATATCGAGGAACCCGTCGCCGTTGAAGTCGGCCACATCCACGCCTTGGAAGTTAAACTTGACCGCCGGGTCTTCTTTGGCCCGCGCCCAGGCCCCCTGGCTGTTGCCGTACCAGATATCCAGCCCGCCGGGCGTTCCCCAGCGCGCTGCCACGATGTCAAGGTGGCCATCGTTGTTGAAGTCGCCCACCGCGACGTCGGTGTAGGGGTTGGCGCTCTTCGGGCCGATATCGGTGGACCAGGCCTTGCCGGCCTGATTAATCCACACCCCGATGCCGCCCTGGCCCCCCTGTTCCTCGCTGTCGCGTGTCGCCAGAATGTCGGGGTGGCCGTCGCCGTTGATGTCGGCGACTTGGACACGGGTGTAGTTCTGGCGGATGGTGCATGGCTCGCCTTCTTTCCAGACCATCTCTTCGGTATTGAGCCAGACGCGGACGCCGGGGACTTCACCCCGTCCGGCGATCACCAGGTCCATCCGTCCGTTGCCGTTGATGTCGGCGGCGGCGATGCCCATCGGCTGGCCGAAGTAGGCCGGGCCGTCCACGTGGCTCCAGGTGCCGTCGCCGTTGGACAGCCAGATGCGGATGCCGCGGCGGTCATAGGTGCCCGCGGCGATGTCCGGCAAGCCGTCACCGTCGAAATCGGCGATGGCGACGCACTGAAAATCGCCGCTGGCTGCCGGCCCCAAGGCCCGGGTCCAATAGGGGTTATGCGTGGGATGCACCGTTTGGCGCAACTGGTCTTCTTCCAGATTCGGCATGACAATGCCCTGGCCGATGGGGTCGCACCCCACGGCAGCTAAAAGGGCAAGCCAGACGGTCGCGACAGCAAGGGTTCGTGTCCTCATCGCGTTACCTCTCTATCCTTTGTGGGCCAACTCGCGCTCATCGACCGGCTTGGTCACATAAATCAGCGGTCTGGCGACCAAGTCAACCAGTTTGGGGCGATTCAGCTTCTGGCCGGACGGGTCGTATTCCACCACCACGGTCGGGCGTAACAGGTTGTCGGCGTTAGTCTTGACCACCCGAGCGGTCTCGCCGGTATTCAACTGTACATAGCTTTCGAGCGGGAAGACCGACACTTCGGACACCAGCGCCCGGATGATGTGCGAGGCAAAAAACTTGCCGCGCATTCCGATCACCTCGCGCATCGCGTCAAACCCGATGAACGCCTTGCGGAAGGTGCGGGGGTGGGTCAGCGATTCATAGGTGTCGGCCAGGCCGATGATCTTCGCAAATTCCGTAATCTGTTCGCCCGCAATGCCTTGCGGATAGCCTTGGCCGTTCTCGCGCTCATGCGATTGATACACCGCCTCCGCCAGCCAGGCGTATTCATCGCCGAGCTTGAGCAGGAGCTTCCTGGAATGTTCCGGCACTTGACGAATCTGGTTCCATTGGCGTTTGCTGTATCGGCCCTCGACCTCGGCCAGCTCGGATGGGACACAGCCCATTCCCACCTCGTGACACAGGGCGGCCATGGCCAGGGCGGCTTGTTCTTCGGGGTCATATTTCAGGCCGGCGCCGATTTTGATGCTGAAAATCGCCACGTTGGGAGCGTCGTGCATCCGTTCGCCGGCTTCGTAAGGACGGATCGCCTTGAGCAGTAAGCGGTTGCTGCGTCCGCATTCTCGAACCAGGCGCGCCGCCAGCTCGCGGCATCGGGTGATATCCGGTGCCTCGTCGTTCCGGGCGCGGGCCATCGCATCCTGAGTAAAATCAAGACATTCGGTGTAGAGCTGATCCGCCAATTCGATGGGGTCTTTGGCCGTTACCGGTGCGACAAACAGGTCTTGAGAAGGCTTTGCCTTTGCGGCCGGCTCGTCCGGGGGTATCGGTGCTGTGGGGCGGAACGGTGTGGGCGGCACGGTGGCCGGCTTCAGCAGCAGCTCGCGGATTCTGGACCGCACCTTGCCCCCGTCCAAGGGCTTGCAAAGGTAGTCATCACAGCCCACCTGAGAGCCTGCGACCATATCCGGGGTTTTGTCCGTGTTGCTGACCAGCATCACGGCGATATCTCGCGTGGCCGGCTCGGCCCGGAGCGCCCGCAGCAGCTCGACGCCCACCAGGCCGGGGAGGGCCATATTGGCGACGACCAGCCGGGGGAGGTTCCGGCGGGCGAGGTCCAGAGCGGCCTGGCCGTTCGATGCGGTCAACGGCGTATAGCCGAGGTCGACGACCTGGGCGGCAATCAGGTCGCACGCAGCCCGCTCCGGCTCGGCAATCACCACCGATTTGCCCGGCAGCGGCCGCTCCGCCTGTTGCGCCGCGTCCCGCTGGACGTCACTGTGGCTCTTCAACAAATCTTTGAATTGCATCGCTGGGTTCCCTTCAGGCTACGGCCTCGACAATCTCGGCTCCGATTTCCGACACCTTGTTCTGAAACCCCTTCCAAAGGGCCAGATCGCCCAGGTTATTGACCCGCCTCGGACAGCCATAGCTGTGGCGGTAAATCGCCTCCACGGCATCCTGTGTAAAAATAGGGCGCGAGGCCCCGGCGATGCCCAGCCGGTAGGCGATGTACTTCGCGGTGTCCACCAGGTCAAACGTGTGCAAATGGGCACGCACCGTGAGGCGTTGCTCAAGCTGCGGGAGCGCCGACACCAGCTCCCGAAGCTCCGGCTGGCCCACCAGCAACAGGCTCAGCAGAAAACGGTCGTTCAACTGATAATTCAGGAGCAGCCGCAGCTCTTCGAGGATGGCCTTGCGCTCGATGATCTGTGCCTCGTCGATGATGATCATCGTGTGCTTGCCCGCCCGGACGTGCTGCTGAAGCATTTCCCCGATCGCACGGGTGAGCTTCAAGCGGCTGTTGGAGCATACCTCGCAGCCCAGTTGGAAAAGAACATCCCGAAGCAGTTCCACCCCGGTCAGCTTCGGATAATTGATCACCGCCGTCTCGACGCCACTCCGGGACAGCTCCTGGACCAGGACCCGGATCAGCAGGGTTTTGCCGCACCCGTAGTCGCCGGTCAACAGGGCACCGCCTTTGCGGCTCTGCACGGCGTATAACAACATCTGAATCGCATGTTCATGTTCGGTCGAAGGGAACAGATATTTAGGGTCGGGCGAGTTTTCGAAGGGTTTCTCGCGCAGGCCCCAGAAGGATTCATACAAAGCGGATACCTCGGTCTGGCTGTCTGCCAGCCAATCAGGATATACTTTCTTATGTTTCATTACAACAAATCATGGGGGTGATAATCAAGCGCGCGTTGCACAAAATCCCCGTGTCCTTTGATGTCCCGCCTCCTATCGCTTGACAACCAATCAAATGTGTGGTATTCAGGTGGGTGGTGATTCGGGCCGGCGATGTATCATCAGGACGCCACCGGAAAGGCAGAACATGAAGACACTGACCGACCGACAACGCGAGGTCTATGAGTTTATCCTGGCCCATGTCGAACGGAACAACTCCCCGCCGACCATCCGCGAGATAGGTTCCCATTTCGGGATGAAATCCACCGGCACCGTCCGCGACAACCTCCGCGCGTTGGAGCGCAAGGGGTATATCCGGCTGAAGGCGATGGCGGCTCGCGGGATTGAATTGCTGCGGCGCGAGGCCTTGTCCGGGGCCGCCGGCCTGCGGCGTATCCCCGTTCTCGGCTCCATCGCCGCCGGGCAGCCGCTGCTCGCGGTCGAAAACATCGACGAGTATCTTCATGTCGATCCCAGGTTGCTCGACGCCCGCGGCTCCCTCTTCGGCCTGACCGTGCAGGGCGACAGCATGCGCGACGCGGGCATCCACGACGGCGATTATGTGTTCGTTCGCAAACAGGAGACCGCGGAGAACGGCGATATTGTCGCCGCGATCATCGACGACGAGGCAACCGTGAAGCGGTATTTTCACGAGGGACGGCGTATCCGGCTTCAGCCGGCCAACGACGCGCTGGCCCCCATCTATATCAGTTCGAAGCAGGCCGAGGTGATGATCGCCGGGAAGGTGGTCGGCGTCTTTCGCAAGATGTAGCCCGGTCGTGCGGGGCGGCGTGTGTATGGGAGTCTCCGCGAATGGCGTCGGCTTTGATGCGTGAGGGCAGGGTATGTTTGGGGGCCGCTTCGATTTCACCTCGACAGTTGCGTGGCTCAGCCGCGATTCAGGTGTCGGTATCCTCGGTATCCCCATCGGCCCTCGGCAAACGCACGGTGATGGTCGTTCCCTCATCGGGGCAACTGCCCACCGCCAGGTCTCCATCGTGTTCATGGATCAGTTTCTCGGCCAAGGCCAGGCCCAGCCCGGTGCCGCCCTCTTTCGAGCTGCGAAATGGCTCGAACATTCGATGAGCCTCTTCTTCAGTCATGCCCGGCCCGTTGTCCTCCAGAGTAATGGTTATATGATGTGGCGTCGCGTCGGCCTGCAACCGAACGAAGCCCCCTTCGGACGAGGCCGCGGCGTCGATGGCATTGCCGGCCAGATTTAAGAAGGCCTGACGCAGTTGTTTCTCCACCATCGGCACCGGGCAAGGCTGGGTTTCATCGCAAACAACATCCAACGTGACGCCCGCCTCTTGAGCACGCGCGGCCAGCGCCTTAGCCACCTCCCGCAAAACCACGCGCAGGTCTTGCACCGTTCGCTTGTCTTTAAGTGGCGTAACCAGCCCCAGCGCATCCTGGAGCAGCTCTTCAGCCAGGTTCTCCTGCTCTATAATGCGCTGAACCGTCTCCCGGTCGTTGCCCGCGAGTTGCTCACTCTTCAGCAAGGAGCGGGCCAACAGGCCGATGGTCACCAGAAAATGCCGGATTTCATGTGCCAAATGGGCGTGGGCGTGCCCCAGAGCGATGAACCGTTCGTTCTCGTCGTTCTTGTTCGCGTTGTCCGTTTCCGTCATCTTGATTTGCCTGTTGAGGGGTCTTGGTAACGGGCCGGGCTGAGCATCAGGCCCCCTTGTCGAACTTGGTTTTGGCGTCGTTGTAGGCCTTCTCTAAATCGTCCATCGCCTGGTTCAGGCCGGACTTCATTTCGTCCCAAGCCTCGGAACCGCTGTCCTTCAGTTTGGCCAACTTTTTCCGTGTTTCTACAATCTTCTTGTCGATCTCCAC
>CAZBCO010000406.1:0-4147 GCA_964490295.1 uncultured Planctomycetota bacterium | reverse complement strand
TCTCGGTCACGCCGTCGCGCGCCCTGCGCGGAGCGCCGGAGGTGACGGCGAAGGCGTCGAACGGGGCCGCCCTGCCGGTGGGCAAGTTCACGCAGAACGCCCGCGGGCAATGGGTGGCAACGCTGACCGTCCCGGCCGGGACACCGTCGGGGCTTGGCACCTTCTCGGTTCGAGCGGTCGATGCCCGTAACCGGGCGGTCACCGATATCTCCGACGGTGGGCGCTTTATGGTGGATACCGAGCCGCCGCCGGCAATGCCGGGGCTGAGCGCGACGCCAGCCGCCGGAGGCCGAGCGCGGCTGACCTGGGATCGGCTCGAAGGCGTCCCCGACCTCGGCGGGTATCGCCTGTATCGCTCGGCGCAGAAGACCAACCGCCGCGATGCCGCGACGATGGTCAAGGCCGCCGAGGGTGCCGATTTCCTCACCTGGGACGACCCCACCCCCAAGGATGCGGCCTGGTATTACTTCATCACCGCGCTGGACCGGGCCGGCAACGAAGGGCCGCCCTCCCCCGCGGTGGGCGTGACCACCGACCGCGTCGCCCCCACACAGGCCATCGCCGAACTCTCGGTGCGCATCGAGAGCAAGCCGCGTATCGACATCGGCTGGAAGGCCACCGCCGACCCCGAAGCTATCGGCTACAGCGTGTTCCGCTTCAAAAAGGACGAGCCGATACCACCTCTGGTCGAGGCCAAGCCGCTGACCGAGCTGCCACGCGACCGCGTCACGCTTCAAGATTTCCCACCCGATGGGGCTTATGTGTACCGGGTTTGCGCCCGGGACCAGGCGGGGAACCTCGGCCCAGCCTCGCCGCCCGTGGACATCGTTCTCGACACACGACAGGCCGAGGCGCAATTCACGCTCAGCAGCAAGCCGCCGCTCCTCCAGGGCGAACATGCCGTCGCCTTCAAGCTCAACGAGCCGCTGGCCGGCGACCTCAAGGCCACGCTGGTGATGCCCGACAGGCAGGAGCGGGAACTCAAGCTGACCAGGAAGGATGACCTCAACTATAATGCCACGATACGCCTGGTTGAGCGCGACCCCGAAGGCTTGGCCTATTTCAAGCTGAACGGCGAAGACCGCTACGGCAACCGAGGCATCCGGCTGCGCACCTACAACCGGCTCTACCTCGACACCGGCCCGCCCAAGGCCTGGATTACCACCAGCCCGCGCTCCGGGCGGCTGGGAGCGGGCACGGTGCAGGTGCGTGTCGAATTCGGCGAGGACGTGAAGGACGGAGCCACACTGTTCGTGGTTTCCGGCGAACGCAAGCTGCCGGTGCCCATCCAACGGAACGCCCATTATTCGCGTCGGTTCGACGCCCAGCTCACCGTACCGAAAGACTTCCCCAACGGCCCCGCCAAATTCGAGCTCTCCGCCGTCGACCAGCAGGGCCACACCGGCGGAATCATCCTGCGGGGCGAAACCTTTGAGGTGGACACCGTCCCGCCGGAGCCGCCGTCGAACGTCACCGTGCAGTCCGGGCCGAACCGGGCGTTGGTCGTCTCCTGGGCGCCGCCGGTGCGCAAGCCGGTCGATTTCTTCAGGCTCTATGGAGCGTCCCAGGCTGATGTACGGCCCGGCAAGGACACGCTGCTGGCCGATACCCTACGGCAGACCCGCACCACCCACACACCAAAGGCCGACCAGGTGCTCTGGTTCGCCGTCACCGCGGTCGACCACGCCGGCAACGAAAGCCCGATATCACGCATTATCAAGGGCGAGCCGGACACCACCCCGCCGCCGCCGCCGACCAACCTCGCGCTGCGGGTGGAGGTCGATGGGCGTGTTCGTCTGACCTGGACCCCGCCCCGGGCCGACGAGGCAGTGCGCTATCATATTTATCGCGGCACCCAGCCGATAACCGCTGTCACCGGGTTGAAGCCCGTGCAACAGACCGAGGCGGCGTTTGCTCTGGACGACCCGCGTCAGACGGCGACGTATTACTACCTGCTCACCGCGGTCGATGAGGCCGGCAACCAGAGCACGCCGGTGGCCGCACCCGCTCTGGAGTTCGACGTCGAGCCGCCGACCGCCTCGGTGGCCGTCACGCCCACCCCCGGCACCCGCTCGTACAGCGACGCCCCCTACCAGTGGTATCGCATCGGCGTGCTGAATGCCGGGGAGAAGGTGGTCACGCTGACGCCCAGCGAGCCGCTGTCCGAGCCGCCGACACTGCGTTATCGCACCCGGTCGATGGACACCCCGCGCGAGGTGACGCT
The DNA here is from genome assembly GCA_964490295.1 of uncultured Planctomycetota bacterium. GTDB lineage: Bacteria > Planctomycetota > PUPC01 > PUPC01 > PUPC01 > CAZBCO01. The sequence continues at coordinate 1,923 of CAZBCO010000406.1, read as the reverse complement.
GACCCCATCCGATGGCGGCAAGTGGCAGGGCAAGCTGACGGTGCCCGCCCGCACCGACGATGGCCTGTTGACCTTCTTCTTCGAGGGCGTAGACCGCAAACAGAACCGGGGCACGGCTATCCCCAAGGGTAGCGGCAACAAGTTCTGGATCGACACCACGCCGCCCGAAGCGGTGGCCTCGCTCCGAATCGAAAGCAAGCCGCTGGGCAAAGTCGCCCTGCAATGGCAGCCCCCGCCCGGCGAAGGCCGCAACGACGCCACCTACGCGGTATACCGCTCCGACAAACCGTTCACCGCGATTGACGGCCTGAAACCGGTAGCCACCAAGCTGGACCGCTTCGAGTACGTCGATGAGCCGTCGAAAGACGGAACCTATCATTACTCGGTGGTGGCGACCGATCTGGGCGGCAATCTGGGCCGGGTCTATCCGGCCATCGCTGCCGTCTCGGACGGCACCCCACCCGCGGCTCCTACCGGGCTGAAGGCGGAGGTTCGCGGGCATCTCTTCGTCTCCTGGAAAGCGCCGGAAGACACCGGGTTGGTTTACCGCGTGCTGCGCGGGGCCGAGGTCGTCGCCGAGGGCCTGCGCGAGCCGCAATGGAGCGATGCCCCGGAAGACGACGGAAACTACGCCTACCGCGTGGTGGCCATTGACGCCGCCGGCAACCCCAGCACGCCGTCGCAATCGGTCACCGTGCAGTTCACCAACACGCTGCCCACGGCGGTCATCGAGATCGAGCCGCCCTCGCCGGTGCGTTCCACCTTCCGCGTCACCTGCACCAGCAGCCGCCCGCTGAAGGGAGCTCCCGAACTGTTCCTGCACTTTGCCAACGGGGTGCCGCAACGGGTTGCAACCGAAAAGCGCGACGCCGAGGGCAAGCAATGGGTTGGCAGTGTTCAAGTCGGCCCGGACACGCCCAACGGCCCCGCGAAGTTCACGTTCCTCGGCATCAGCACCGACGGCCTGCGCGGGCAGCGTATCCGCCGAGGTTCGGAGATCGTCATCGACACGCAGCCGCCGAGCGTGTCCGTCGCGCTCAAGCCCGGCTCCCCGCTCCGCTCCGGCAAAGTCACGCTGACCATCAAGCCCTCGGAACCGCTGCAGGAGACGCCCAAGCTGAGCTACACCACGATGGGCGCCGCCGCGCGGGTCATCGATCTCAAGCCCGAAGGCGACGGCTATGTCGGTGAGATCGAAATCACCGACAATGACAAGGACGGCACCGCGTTCTTCACCTTCTCGGCCATCGACCGAGCGGGCAACGTCGGCTCTCACATCCATCCGAAGCATTTCACGGTCGATAACCACCCGCCCAAGCCGCCCACACAACTGGCCGCCACCACGCGAAAATACGGCGATATCGCGCTGACCTGGCGGCCGCCGATCTACGCGGCGACCGAGACCCGCGACGACATCGCGGGCTACAATATCTATGCCTCGACCGAACGCTTCCAGACCGTGCAGGGGCTGCAACCGCTGCTGGCTCGCACCGTGCGACTGCCGGCCTCGGTGCGCCCGCCGAACGATGGCATCTGGTATCTGGCGGTCACCACGGTGGACACCGCCGGGCTGGAAAGCCCGCCCTCCAACATCGTGGAGGCCCGCTCGCTGCGCGCCGGGCCGATGCCGCCCCGCGTGACCCGCTCCGAAGCCGTCCCCACCGGCATCCAACTCGTCTGGGAGGCCCCGGAGAACGCGGTGGCGTTCGGCGTGATGGTGCAGGGGCCGGGCGAGCGAAACCGTCGCCGGGTGGCCAATGGCCTGAAGGACAAGGCATTCACCTTCCCGGCGCTGCGCGGCGGGTCGTACACCTTCTGGCTCGATGCCGACGATGCGCTGGGCCATCGCAGTTGGCCTTCGGGGCCGGTTCGCGTGGACTTCGTACAGAAGACCGCCCTGGCCTCGCTGACGCTGCCGTCCGA
>CAZBCO010000405.1:0-6917 GCA_964490295.1 uncultured Planctomycetota bacterium | reverse complement strand
ACATTCCGCCCGAAAATCGTTGACGCTCGCCCCCTTCGGAGGATATGATCAGTATCAGCTTAAGGAGGTCGTATGCGGATTCGGAAGGCGGTCATTCTGGCGGCGGGACTGGGCACCCGGTTGCTGCCTGCCACCAAAGCTCAGCCCAAGGAGATGCTGCCGGTCGGGCGCAGGCCGATTGTCCAGCATGTCGTCGAAGAGTTGGAGCAGCACGGCGTTCAGAGCATCTGCTTCGTTACCGGCCGCCGCAAACGGGCCATCGAAGACCACTTCGACGAAGATGTGCCGCTGAACGAGTATCTGATTGAGACCGGCAAAGAGGATTTGCTGGACGCGCTCCGATTCGACCAGACCCAGACGACCTTTTTCTACACGCGGCAGAGCCGCCAGCTTGGCACCGGGCATGCCGTGGCCTGCGCCCGCGACTTCGTCGGCGACGAGCCTTTTCTGATGGCGATGGGCGACTCAATCATCACCGGCGACGTCCAGCCCCCGCTGCTTCAACGGATGATGAACGCCTGGGACCGCTCCGACGGCGGCTGTGTGATTGCCTTCCGCGAAGTCCCGCCCGCCGAGACCTCGCGCTACGGCGTGGCCGACCCGGCGGACGACGGCGAGGTGTTCGCGGTGCGCGACCTGGTCGAAAAGCCCGCGCCCGGAACCGCCCCCAGCCGCCTGGCCATCGCCGCCCGCTACCTGCTGCCGCCCTCGATTTTCGAGTATATCGACCGCACCCCGCCGGCCGCGAACGGCGAGATTCAAATCACCGACACCTTCCGCCTGATGCTCAAGGAAGGCGTGAAGATTCTCGGCGTCAAGCTGGCGGGCGACGAACGCCGCTGCGATGTCGGCAATTTCGACAGCTATTGCAAAACTTTTGTCGAGTTCGCCCTGGCCGACCCTGAGATCGGCCCAGGGCTGACCGAGTTCATCAAAAACCAACTGGGGAGCTAAGGAGGGCGAGAGCAATGGCGGCTGATAAGGGACGACGCTTGGTGGACGTGGGCTTGTTCGTGCTGCGTCTGGGCATCGGCGCGATGTTCATCCTGCACGGGACGAACAAATTGCTGGGCGGGACGGAAGTGTGGCAAGGGGTGGGAAGCGCGATGAACCATTTTGGCATCACGCAGTATCACCAGTGGTGGGGACTGGCCGCTGCCGTCACCGAGTGCCTCGGCGGGGCGCTGCTGGTGCTGGGATGGGTCACCCGCCTGGCGTCATTTGCGCTGCTCTGCGTGATGGTCGTGGCCTCGACGCTGCACTTCGTTAACATCACCGGGTTCTTCCTCAAACCGGAGAACGTTCGGGCCTGGTCTCATCCGGTCACGGTAGGGATCGTTTTTATCGCCCTGATTCTAACCGGATCCGGTTCGCTGCGCTTGGCTCTGCCCAAGAAGAAGGCGAAGGCTCCCGAACCACCGGCCCCGGCCGCTCCGAAGCCGGAAGCTCCGCCGACGCCCAAGCCGCACGTGCAGTAGTCGGAGCCGAGCACCGTTGCGGACACGCCCCTTGAGCTACGGCGGGAACCGATGACGCTGATCCGTGTGGCCACCGCTTCACGCCACCTGATGCGCGCCCTGCGCCTGCCGTTCCTCTCCGCCAGCCTGCTGCCGTATGTCTTCGGCTCGCTGCTCGGCGACGGCCTCGACCGGTTGCGCTTTGTGCTGGGGCTGCTGACCGTCGCCGCGACGCACCTCAGTGCGAATGTGCTCAATGATTTCGCCGACTCCCGAAGCGGGGCCGACTGGCACGACCGCACCTGGTACGGCTTCTTCGGCGGCTCGAAGCTGATTCAAGAGGGCAAACTGACCGAGTCATTCTACCTGCGAACCGCGATTGTTCTCGCCGGGATCGCGACGCTCTCGACCATCGCCCTGACGGTGTTGATGGGCAGTCCCCTGCCCCTGCCGGCCTATGCGGCGATCCTTATCCTGGGCTGGGCGTATTCGGCGAAACCAATACCATTGTCCCACCGGCGGCTGGGCGAGGCGGTGGTCTTTCTGCTGTTCGGCCCGGCCTGCGTGATGGGCGGTTATTTCATCCAGAGCGGGATGTTCCCCGAAGGCCGGGCGTTCGCCCTCTCGCTGCCGTTCGGGTTCATGACCGCGGCCATCCTGCTGGCCAACGAGGTGCCGGATCTGGAGGACGACCTGCGGGCCGGGAAGCGGACGCTGGTGAGCCTGACGGGTCAGGCTCGCGGATACCTTCTGTACACGGGAGCCGTCGCTTGCGCCTTGGGCAGCGTGGGGCTATGCTATGCGGCCGGTTGGCTGGGGAATCTGTCGTTCGCGGCATACGCGGCGGCGATTCCGTCCGGGGCGGCGGCGGTGATACTTCGCCGCCATGCCGAAGACAAAGCCGCCCTGGTTCGAGCCTCAAAATTGGCCATCGGCGCCCAAGCCCTGCTCGGCGTGGCCCTGATTATGGACGTTATACTGTGACGCGCGTGGTGATTATTGGCGGCGGGTTTGCGGGGCTGGCAGCGGCGCAGAAGCTGCGGCGGCTAGGCCGCGACGCCGAGGTCACATTGATCGACCGCCGCCCGACCTCGGACTTTCTCCCAATGCTGCCCGATGTCATCGGGGAACGGGCCAATCCCGCGCACCTGGCTTATGACTTGTCGGCGATGGGCCGCCGGAGGCGTTTCGCGTTCGTTCAGGACAGCGTGCGGGGTCTGGACCTCACCGAGCGTGTGGTGCATGGAGAGAGGCACTCTGTCCCCTTTGATTACGCCCTCATCGCTTCCGGCTCGCAGACCCGTTTTCACGGGAACGATGACGCGAAGCGCTGCGCGATGACGCTGGACAGCGTGGCCGACGCCCGGCACATTCTCAATGAGGCGCAGTCGGGGCGGTACGGAACCTTTGTGATAGCAGGCGGCGGGTACACCGGCGTGGAGATCGCCACCAACCTGTGGGCCTTGCACCGCCGAGCCGGGCGGGTGCCGAACATCATGATTGTGGAGCACGGCCCACGGCTGCTGGGCGCCCTGCCCGAAGCGTTTCAGCAATATGCGGCCAGCCAAATCCAGCGGATGGGCATCAAGACCCGGCTTGATGCGGAGGTGACTCATGCCGAGCCGGGCCGTGTCGCCCTCAACACCGGCGAGACGCTCGACCACGCCGCCCTGATCTGGGCCGCCGGGGTGCAGACCTCGGAATTCGTGCGGCAGATAGACGCGGAGAAGACCGCGCAGGGGCGGCTGGCCGTTGATCAGCACCTGCGGCTCAATGAGCGCTGCTTCGTGGCCGGCGATGCCGCTCAGGTCATCGGGGAGCAAGGCCCGCTGCGGATGTCGATCCAGTTCTCGCTGACCGAGGGCTGGTGTGCGGGCGAGAACATTGTGCGGGCTATTCGCGGCCTGCCGCTTCGGCGCTATCGCCCGCGCGATCTGGGCTACGTGGTACCGATGGCGAACAACCGCGGCTGTGGCGTGGCGTTGGGGGTCACCATTTATGGAATCCCCGCAGCGTTTCTGCACTATTTTATGTGCATCTTCCGCTCGCGCGGTGTCGCGCGGCGGCTGGCAATGATCTGGAACTTAAAGAGGCTCTTGCGATGACGGCAAAGGTGAACTTCAGCGAGGCGGATTGGGAACGGATCGAACGGGATTACACCGCGTGGTGGGCGGGCGAGCTGGAACGGCCGCTGCTGGTGATGTCCGGCCGCAAGCCGGGAATGGAAGTCCCGGAGTTCAACCGCTTCCTACCCAATCATCCGGAGAAATCTCCGGAGGCGGTGTGCGACATGCTCGACCAGGCTTGCCGGGCGACCCAGCATTTCGGTGACGGGTTCCCCTGGGTGTTCATCAACTTTGGCCCCGGCGTGTTGGCGGCGTTTGTGGGGGCGAAAGTCCACCGTCGGCCCGAAACGATATGGTTCGAGCCGTCCGAACCCCGCGAGATCAAGGATATCACCCTGGTCTTCGACCCGGACAGTGAGGTCTGGCAGCGCGTGGTCGCCATCACCCAGGCAGCGGTCGACTACTGGGACGGCCGGATGGCGGTCAGCCATACGGATTTGGGCGGCAATCTGGATGTGGTGGCCTCGCTGCGCAGTACCGAACGGCTGCTCACCGACCTGATTGACGAGCCCGAAGAGGTCGAACGATTGGTCTGGGCCGTCAAGGACGCCTGGTGCGAGAGCTACGATCGGCTGGCCACGATCATCCGGACGAAATGCCGGGGCACGGTCTCCTGGGCGCAAAACTGGTCGTCGCGGCAGTCCTATATGCTCCAATGCGACTTCTGCTACATGATTTCGCCCGCGATGTTTCGGCGGTTTGTGCAGCCCGAACTCGCGGCGGTGTGCAACACGCTGGACGATGCCTTCTACCACCTCGACGGCCCGGGCGCCCTGCCCCATCTCGATGCCCTGCTGGAGATCGAGTCGCTCAAAGGCATCCAGTGGATTCCCGGGGCGGGGCAGCGCGAAGCCGCCGAATGGCCCGACGTGCTCCGCCGCATCCGCGAAGGCGGCAAGCTCTGCCAGATTCACTGCTCCCCGGAGCAGGCGTTGAACGTCACCCGCGAGCTGGGCGGGAGGGGCTTCCAGTTCATCATCGGCGGCGGCTTCGACGCCGACAGCGCCGCGGCGTTTATCCGCGACATCGAGCGGGCCGTCACGCCCAAATGAGCATCAGGCAGGCGGTGAGGAACACGAGGAGGGACGGCAGCAACAGGTATTTGTAGGCCCCGCTCCAGGTCGCATCGAAGTGCTCCCGCGACAAGACCAGACAGAGGTGGACCGGCGAGAGTAACACGCCGAGGAAGCCCATGGTGAAGGCGAACGCGGCCATCGGATAGTTCACCGCGCCCGTCGAGGTTTGCAACATCGGCAACAGCATCGGGTAGCAGATCGCCACAAAGCCGAACGAATACCCCAGCAGCATCCCCACGATGAACAGCACGCTGCCCACCACCACCGGCACCGGCAAGCCGGTGGACATCAGGAATTCGGCCATCGGGCGCACCGAGCCGGACGTCTCCAGCACGCCCTTCATCACGCACACGCTCAACACCAGGGCCGTCATCTTGAGCGTAATCCCGGCGCGCACCACGCCCCAGGCGTCGCGTCGCGGAATACGGTTGGCCGCGAACAACACCAGGATGGTGCCGACCAGGGCGACCAGCATAAAGGTTTCGGTGACCCACCGCGTAAAGCCCTTGTCCACCCAACGCTCTCCGCCGGGCAGCCAGGCCGACACGCCCGGCGAGCTTTTGGCGAGATAGGCCAGCCCCTGCGGCACCATCGCCGCCGCCACCACCACCAGCACCGGCAGAATCGCCACCAGCACCGGGCGAAGCGACCGATCGCCATGCTCGTCGCCCACCGAGCGCTGATGGCCCGGAACACGCTTGAGGAGGAACACCACGCCCCCGACAATCGCCGCGAGCGTCAACGGGCTGTGAGCCAACATCAGGTTGGTGACCGGCACGGACAGGACCGCCGCGGCCAACAGCAGCGCCGGATACAGCGGGTCGATATACTCCCAGACATGCCGCATCCAGTGGTTAATCGCGGTCTTCTCCTCCCGGCTGAGGTCCACGTCGCGGGCCACGTCGCCGACCATCGGGGCCGAGATCATCGCCCCGCCGGGCATCGGCAACAGCCCGATCAGAGCAGCCAGAGACCCCATCGCCCAACGCCGGTCACGGAACAGGGCCAGCAGCGACCGGGTCATTGCCTGTAATTTTTCGACGCGCTTCATCACCCCGCCGAACACGGTGATGGTCAACACCAGAGCCAGGAGCCGCAAGGAATCGATCTGAACGGCAAAACCAACGACCCGGCGCAACAGCTTCCAAGTCCCGGTCAATGCCCATCCAACCGTCCCCCGCCCCGCGGCATCCTCAAACCCCACGCCCAGCACGAAGCCAAGCAACACCGAGGCAATCAGCAGCACGTAGCCGATGTGCAGCTTGCGCCGAATCATCACCACCATCACGACAAAAACCGCCGCGACCTTGATCAAGGCCCACATTCCGGCCCGAATCACCTCCGGGTCGGCCTGCGTCATGCTCTCCGATGCCAGCAACATCTGATCTCCTCAACATCATAACGGACGCCCAGATTCTAGCAGAGAACCCGGCCGTTGCCAACCGGCAAAACGGTCCCGATGATACAAACACCGCGATTCGCCGGTTTCGGAGCGAAAAAAACTCACCGGAACCCCCGCCGCCGGGACGTTTGCTTTCCTTGACTTCCGTGGCTTCCGTCGCTAGAATCCCCGCGTAGTGAGATACGGTGTTTTCTGCGACTTTCAGGGCGATCCTCCCCATGTTTGAACCGGTTTCCACACAAGCCAATCTGATCCCGTCCGAACACGATATGCTGGCCTTCTGGGAGGCGAACGATATCTTCCGGAAAAGCTGCAAGCAGAACGAGAACGGGCCGATCTGGTCGTTCCTCGACGGCCCGATTACCGCGAACAACCCGATGGGCGTTCACCACGCCTGGGGACGGACCTTCAAGGACGTGTTCCTCCGCTACCACGCGATGACCGGCCACCACATGCGCCACCAGAACGGGTTTGACTGCCAGGGGTTATGGGTCGAGGTGGAGGTCGAGAAGCAACTGGGCTTCAAGACCAAGAAGGACATCGAGGCCTACGGCATCGACCGCTTCGTCGAGAAATGCAAAGAGCGCGTCCGCAAGTACTCCGCCATCCAGACCCAGCAATCCATCCGCCTGGGCTACTGGATGGATTGGGACAACTCGTACTACACCATGACGGACGAGAACAACTACACCATCTGGCACTTCCTGAAGAAATGCCACGACCGGGGCTTGATCTACAAGGGCGCGGACTCGATGCCCTGGTGCCCGCGCTGCGGGACCGGCATCAGCCAGCACGAGATGCACGAGGGCTACCGCGAGGTGGTGGACCCGTCGGTCATCGTCAAGTTCCCCATCCG
>CAZBCO010000404.1:0-4058 GCA_964490295.1 uncultured Planctomycetota bacterium | reverse complement strand
GCATCCTCTGGCCGCACTTTAATCATACCACAGGTTTAACCGATGTCAAACTCCGCGCTCGAACTAAAGCGGGCTATCCCCAAGCGGCTCGATTCCGGCGGAGACGCCTCGTTTACACCTCTTCCGCGCTCGGGTCGGATTCGGCTTTCTCTAAATCAGGCAGGCGGAACATCAGGGCGGTGAGGATGAAGAACGGCTCCATGATGCGCACGATGATGAAGGAGTTGGCGGCAAGGGCGTGGAACATCAGCCCGGCCAGCCCGGCGAGATACCCCAGGGCGAACCCGCGATGCCACGGCACCCGCAGCGTCTGGTAGGCTGTCCGCGCGTGACGCCACATCACCGCGAGGAGAACCAGGAACGCGGTCAGGCCCAGCAGCCCGGTTTCAATCAGGACGCGGATGTATTGGCCGTCAACAAACACGCCGCCACCCAGCACGCCGGACCCGGTGGCGACCGGCAACCAATGGGTCTCGGCCCGCTGAATCCAGAGGTTCAACGCCTTGCCGTAGGAGCGCAGTCGCTCGGAGGCCGAGGGGTCGAACCGGTAGCCGAGGAACTCGACCGGCGGGTCCCAGGACAGCGGCTCAAACTCTCCGGCGGTCTCACGTACCCGCCTTTCGATGGGTTCCGGCAGCCAGGACACACTGAACGAGACCATAATCATCACGATGGCCACCGCCAGGAGCGTTCCCAGCACCGCCAGCTTGTGTCGTCCCCACAGGGTCAGCACCAGGACCACGCCGATCAGCCCCATCCATCCGGCGCGCGAAAGGGTGTAGGCCAGCAACACCAGGCCGATGACGACCAGACTGCTCCACAACAGCACTTCGTTCGGCCGTCGTGAGGTCATCAGCAGGCCGCCGACCACGCCCAGCATCAGCACCAGATAGCCGGCCAGCGTGTTCGGCTCGCCGTGGTACTCGGCGAAGGCGCTGGGGCGGATGCCGCCGGGAATCTGCGCGATCCCGAAGACGCAGACCGCGACATAGGTGATCACCGCGGCGATGATCATGTGGCGAAGCATTTGTTCGGAGTCGGTCAGGTTGAGCACGATGAAGAAAATAACGAAATACTGGATGTACTTGAGGACGAAGAGGATTGCGCCGAGCTGGTCGACCCCCTGAACCCATCCGAGGCCGATGCCGGCCGCCGAGGCCAGGGCGCAAATGATGACGTAGGCTAAGATGGGCTTGTTCAACGGGGTGCGAAGCGACAGCCCCAGGCGCTTATCGACGGCGGTTCGAGCCAACCAGTGCAGCACCAGCACGACGAGCAGGATGTCCTCGACGCGCAGGGTGATCGGGCGCTTGGCGGTACGGCTGAGATGCTCCGTCAGCGGAATTTCCGGCGAGAAGAGACAAACGAAGATGAAGGCATAGAGCACCCATCGGACGCGGACCATGCAAAGGATGCTGAGGATGGTCGCGGTAGCCGCGGCGGCCGCCACCTCCAGGGATTCCATATTCATCAGGTAAGCCAGCAGCAGGATCAGGCCCAGCGCGGTCGAGGTGATCAGCGCCAAGATCAGGCCGGAGCGACGTCGGCCATATCCGAAGGGCGAATGGATATCGTGGTTGAAGTGGTACGTTACTGGCATCGTCGGGCTTCCCCCGCCGTCAAACGGCGGTCAGCGTCGGCGTCCCGGCGGACGACGCTCAGGTGGTTTCGCTCTGGTCGCCTTCGCCCAGTCGCTTCCGGAGTTCCGCCATCTGGGCTTGGACTTTGGCATTCTGCGGGTCGAACTCCAGCAGCTCTTCGGTCCAGCGCAGAGCCTCGCGTTCCAGGCCGGCGTCGAGGGCCATCTCGGCCAGCCGCTGGAGCGCGGCGGTGTTCCGGGGGTCCAGGTCGAGCACATGCAGCAGCTCGGCCTGGGCCTCGCCGGTGCGTCCGGCGGCGGCATAGGAGCGGGCCAGGGCCAGCCGAATACCCAGAGCCTGCGGAGCCTCGTGCAGGGCCTCGTAGGCGGTTTCGACCGCGCTTTCGGCCTTCCCGGCGGACAGCAGGAGATCGACCTTCCGGGTCACCTGTTCCTCGTTGCTTTCGCCGGCGCGGTCTGCGGCAAGCTCGGCGTCGAGCTCCGACGCAATCCGGGGCGGTTCGGCCGCTTCTTCGTGTTCGGCATAGGCATGGCGGGCATACCCCTTGTAGGGATAGGTCGAAGTCAGGTCGCCGGCCGCGGGCCGGAGGTCGTTGAGCACCACGCCGAGCAGTTTGGCGTTGACCGATTCCAATTCCATCTTGGCCCGGCCCAGCACGGTGCGCGGAGCGGCGCCGGCGCGATAGACCAGCACCGTGCCGTCGGTATAGGGCGACAGGACGGCCGCGTCGGCCACCGGCAGGACCGGCGGGCTGTCAACGATGACGATGTCAAACGCGGCTCGCAGCTCCTCGAACAGCCGGCGCGTTTCGTCGGAGTCCAGCAGCTCGACGGGGTTGGGCGGCACGGCCCCGCAGGTGATGACCGAGAGGTTTTCGAGGCCGGGCACGCTGACGGTGACTTCCATCCCGATCGGCCCCAGGATGAAGTCGCTGAGCGACTTGGTCGCCTCGCGCCAGGTCATCTTGCCGATGAAGATATCGTGCAGGCCCGGGCGGCGTCCGAGGCCGAGCAGGCGATGCAGTTGCGGGCGTCGCAGGTCGCATTCCAGCAGGCAGGTTCGCTTGCCCTTCTGAGCCATGGCCACGGCCAGGTTGGCGGCGACGGTGGTCTTGCCTTCGTAGAGGGTGGCGCTGGTGATCAGGAAGACCTTGGCTTCCGGCCCGGTTTGCTTTCGGGAAAAATCCAGAGCGGTTCGGATATGCCGGAAGCTCTCGGCAGGGACGGATTTGGGGTCGTAAAGCGTGACCAAGGCGGCGCGCTGTTGGAGTTCGGCGTCGCTGGTTTCCGCCTCGGTGTCGGGGTTGCGGCGTCGGATATCGGCGGCGACCTTGTCCGCCTCGATGTGCGGGACCACGCCGAGGACGCGCGTTTCGAGGAATTGCTCGACCTCCTCGATGGTGCCGATGGTCAGGTCGAAGGTCTCCCAGAGCACGGCGACCACCACGCCGAGGATCAGGCCGACCAGTGCCCCGACCAGCGTCTTGGCCACGGTGCTGGCCCGCGTGATCTCATAAGCGGTGCCGGGCCGTCCGATGATGTCCACCTTGACGCCTTGATCGGAGAAGAGGGCCAGTTGGCCGCGTCGTTCGGTAAGCGAGGTGATCTGGGTGGTCAGGTCGCTGATTTCCTGCGTGATGACGGCGATGTCGCGCTGGATTTTCTGGGGGCCGGTCGGCCCCTCGATCTTGGCCTTGGCCGCTTCAAAGCGTGTCTCGGCCTGAGCTTTGCGGGCGGCGGCGTTGGTCACGGAGCTGGCGACCACCTGCTGGAGCGCCTCGGCGATGCGGGCGATCTTCCCCTCGATCAACTGCACCACGTGCGAGTCGGGTTGATACAGGGCCAGGGCGTCGTTTTTCTCCTTCTCCATCTGTGTCGAGGAGCGGTAGAGCTCCTCGATGTTGGCATCGTCGATGTCGGTGGGCGGCGGAATCGGCCCCGGAGCGACACCCCGCTTCTGGTCCTCGGCCCGCTGTTTGACGTAGGACGCGAGCTGGTTGCCGTAGCGTTCGAGCCGGGTGACGCCGGCGGTCGCGTCCAGCAGGTTCTGGCGGGCATCGCGGTATTCATCCATCACGATGTCGCCCTCGACCGCATCTTGCTTGGTCCGGCGCAGGTCGGCCTTGTCGGCCTTTTGCTTGGTTAAGTCGTTGATTTCGCTCTTGATGCGGTCGGCTTCGGCCCGGATTTCGCGTCGTCCCTCCCATTCGGTGTAGGCCTGATAGATGACGGCGACGGTTTCGGTGATATGTGAGGCGGCGGCTTGCGCCTTGTCTTCTTCGGTCTTGACGGCGGGGGCGCTGGTGATCAGTGAGACGGTAAAGCTGCTGGTGGGGCGGTCCCACTCAATGGTCATCCGGCTTTGCAGTTGGGTGATCACGGCTTCTTTGGGGGCCAGGGTGTCGGAGAGGAAGTCGGCTTTCTTGACGACCGCCCGGGCCTGCTCGGCATAGCGTCG
>CAZBCO010000403.1:0-3348 GCA_964490295.1 uncultured Planctomycetota bacterium | reverse complement strand
AACACCGGGTTTGGTGCGACCAGCCAGTTATTCCGGTTCGATAACGGCAGCTTGGCGGTGATGTTCCGCCCGTCGAGGTATTTTTTTGATAAGTACTATAAGGGCAAAGGGTTGGATTTCACACACTCTCGCCGCGGCAAACGCAAGGCCGATTTCAAGCGTGACGGGTACGACCCCAAGGCCGGCAATGATAAAGAGGAAAAAAAAGAAAAATGACACGAACATCACGTTTTCCGCTGCTGATGATAGGGTTAGCCCTGCTTGGGGTAGTATCCCCGGCGTGGAGCGGCGATGCCCCGTCCCCGTCTGCCCCTGAGGCTCCCAAGCTGCGGGACCCCCTCCGCGATCTCTACGCATCCTATCGCCCGCCGTTCCTGAATCTGGTGAAACTCCCTTCAGAGAGCGTGATGCGGCTCTCGACCGAGTGGTCGTTCTACTCCCTGAACCAGATTCAGGAGGACGACCGGGCCTACGCGCTGGTCAAAGCGGCGATGGAGCGCGAGGAGCAGGGCCGCTACCGCGACGCCCTGAAGATGTACCAGCAGGTGATCGACCAGTTTCCGGACCAAATGTACCGGGTTTCACGGTACGGGGTGTTCGTGCCGATTTCGCAGTATTGCCAGCGGCGGATTCTGTTGTTCCCGCCGGAGGACCTGGCGTTCTACCGAACGGTGCACGACCCGAGGGCGCGGGAGATGTTCGAGCAGTCCCGGCGTCGTCACTCCTTGATCGGGCTTTCGGAGATCGTGGATAACATGCTGGCGACCTCCTACGGTGGTTCCGCCATCGGTGAGTTGGGCAACGCGGCTCTGGACAACGGGCACTACCTCGCGGCCTTGGAACAGTACAACACCATCCGGGATTTCTTCCCGGCGGCGGAGTCTCGCTCGCGCCTTCTGGATCTTAAGATCGCCTATTGCCGCAAGATGCTTGGCGAGAAGGCGAAGATACCGAACGGCAAATATAATGAGAACAACGAGTTATCGGCGGAGATGCGCAAGCAGTTGGAAACGCTGGTTCAGACCGCAAAACCGCCGAAGGCCCCCTTCCACTCGCAGCACACCAGCGCCCCTTATCTAAGCCAGGATGATTACACGCTGATGCTGCCCAGTCAAGACCCGCTCGGTCTGCTGGAGCCGGAGTGGGAGCAGCCATTGCCCGGAGCGCAAAATGACTGGTTTGTTTACACCCAACCGGTGGTCACCGAGGACAGCGTCATTTACCGGCATAAGAACGTGGTCTATTGCCAGTCTATTCTCAACGGCGAGTACCGCTGGGTCAATGACCTCGGCGGTCGTGCGACTTGGCAAAGCTGGGGTGCCCGACAATACCCGCTGGAACAAGTGTTGGTGCAAGACGGGCTGGTGTTCACGGTGATGTCCAAGGGCGGGCCGTCGCTGGTCGCCTTGGATCAGACCACGGGGCAGCTTCGCTGGGCCTATGGTCCGATAGCCGCGGCGACGCAGGAGGAGAGCAACATGCGCTTCCTGGCGGCCCCCGCGGGCGGACCGCGTTCGGTCTTTGCCGGATACGTTCTGGACAACATTGAGGGCAACACGCACACGGACACGGAGTACGGCATTATTGCTTTCGAGAGCACCACGGGGCGGATTCTCTGGCGGAAGGAAATCTGTCGGCTGGCTCCCGGCAAGTTCGTGGCCGGGTTTGCTCGTCGCGTCCGGAACCGCATCCGGTCGTTCGCCTCGCCACCTTTGTATGCGGAGGGGACGGTGTACTACTGCACCAACGCCGGGGCGACCGTGGCCTTGGACGCGCTGTCGGGCCGGGTCAAGTGGCTGATGCGCTATCCGTATCATAACGGCATCCACGACGCCACCCGTCAGTTTGGCCGAAACCATGCACGCCGGCCCGACACTATCCCCCACGAGCCGATGTTCTGGCTGAGTCAGCCGCCTTTGCTCGTCGGCGAGCGGCTCTTTGTCCTTCCGATTAATGCGGGCTACATGAAGTGTATCGACCGGCGTACCGGCAAGGTGTTATGGGTGCGTGAGCGGGGCCCGACGATTACTTGGCGCCATTTCGCGTCTTGGCGCATCACGGCTCGGGAGGCGGGCTTCTCATACCTTATGGGAACCTTAAAGACCGGCGAACTGGTGATGGCCTATGGTTTTGTCGAAAAGCCGGTCGAGTTATTGAATCCGGAAACCGGCGAAATTGTCTGGCCCGTGCCGGTGCCGAAGCAGTATCTGTCCGCCGGTTTTCGGGCGGTGGCGATTGAGAGCGCCCCGGTGGTGAGTACTGGCGGGATGCCGGCTGTAGGTATTGGGGCAGATCCCGCCACGAATATCAACGACGTCCGGCGAGACGTCAATCCTTATGAACTTGCCGCCCGGCCGATGCTTTGCCAAGAGGGAAAACTTTACCTTACGATGAAGAGCGGCTATCGCTGGCCCACCCCTCACGACACCTCGGTGCTCGCGATCTATGACCTCGTTCAACGTGGCAACGAGCCCATCCAGCGGCGTCGCTACTTCGGCCCGCTGTTTATGGCCAGAGTGCATAACATGCAAGGCGAATACGCACCGACCGCGCTGGCCCGGTTGAAACAAATACCTAACCGGAGTCCAAAAGAAGAGGAAATAATGCAATCATTGAAGCGTATCATCGATGGCCCTTTACCCACGAATCCGCATCCTGAATTTATGCCCTTCAGCCGAATGACGTTCAAGCGCTTCGGAGTCCAGTTTGAGCTGCGTTTTGGCGGGCCTTCGGTGTCGATGGTTTACGACAAGGGGGCGGTGCGCACGCAGTTGGCGAAGCAGAGCGGCCCGGAGGCCGATTTCGCGAAGGCGGAACTGGCCTACGCCGACGGACGTTATACTGAGGCGGCGAAGCTGCTGACCCAGTGCCTTCGGACGATGAGTTCGGAGGATCAGGACTTCCGTTCCTCGGTGAACCAGCAACTCTACCGGGTTCACAAAAGCTTGGTGCGTTCCGGCATCCGGTCGGGCGATTCGAAGCGCGAGTTGGAGCACGGCTTGGGGATGAGCCGGACGGCGACGACGCTGGCCGACGAGATCGAGACGCTGTTCGCCCTCTCCGAGGCGTACGAGCGCCAGGGGCGTTATGAGGACGCGGCTCGTGGATATCGGAACATCGTGACCACCTACGGACGGCACGAGTTCCCGGTACCTACCGTGTTCGCCTTGGATCAGGCGGCGACGAGCGATGCCGCAGAGCGGGTAATCCGGCATTACGGCAAGTTGGGCGACAGCCCGTGGTTTGGGTCGGCGTTCGTGGAAAGTGCGGCGATCCTCCAGAGCGGCCTTCCGATGTACTTCAGCACGGTGTCTCCGCTGCCGAAGCCGCTGACGCTGCGCGCGGGCG
>CAZBCO010000402.1:0-19525 GCA_964490295.1 uncultured Planctomycetota bacterium | reverse complement strand
GTCCCGCCCGCCCAGTCGGGGCAGAAGATTTCGGTGAAGGTGGTTTCCGGGAACACGGACAGCAACGCGCCGACCAGGGACGCGGTGAGCAGGTCGCCCTCGCCCGCGTAGCCCATCCCGCGCGACATGGCCTTGGAGATTTCGAGGAAGGGCACGGTGTTGGCCGGGCCGTCGGCGTCCTGGAAGGAGAGGAAGTTGACGCTGAACGCTCCGGCCCCGTGCTGGTCGAGCAGCTTGCGCAGGGCGAGGCCCACGCGAGCGGAGCGGCGATGGGTCTCGTCGTCGACGGCGACCTCGAAGGCCGCGCGGTCGGCGGCGACCTCGGCCTCGACCTCGGCGTCGCTGACCGACTCGGCGCAGTCCCGAAGCTCGGCCACGCCGACCTGACGGGCGACGATGCCAAGCTGCCCGGCAAGCACCTCGGGCGTGACCGCGAAGTCGCCCATCCCCTGGAACTCGTCGCCGATGCGCAACGCCAGGGTCTGACGCATCCTCCGGGCGGCGTGAGCGGCGCGGACGATGTCGGCGGCACGGAAGAGCACGTCGGACTCGGTGACGTGGCCGGCGACGATCTCATAGGGCTTGCCCCGCCGCCGCAGCATCGCGGTCATGTCCATCACGCCGTGGATGCCGTGGTTGTACATGATGCGGGCGGGGTCTACGTCGGGGCCGAAGGCGTGGTCGGGCGTGGTGTCCAGAGCGAGCAGCGGCAGCTCGGTCGCGCAGAGGGCGTCGATGCTCTCCAGCGACGGCGAATAGGCCAGGTGCAGCGTGACCAGCAGGTCCGCCCCGGCCTCTTCGATCTGCCGGACAGCCGCGGCGAACTCGGCTTGAAGCCGGCAGACCGGCGCGGCGACGACCTCGATGCCCTGGGCTTGCAGCCCGGCGACGACCTGGTCGCGGAAGGCCTCGACCTCGGCCCGGCAATCGGGCACGGTCTGGTCATAAAGCTCGATATACATCGGCAGCAGGCCGGCGGTGGGACGTTGGGGCATGGGGCTTTCCTCCAAGAGAACCAGACGAATAGGACATATAAGTCCTATAAAACTTATACCAAGTTGTCAACCAGGCGTTGGGCATTGGCCCAGAAGTAGCCGTCGATCTCGTCACGGGTCAGGCCGCAGCGTTCGCTGGCCTTCTTCGCGGCGCGGGCCATCTCGTAGGCGAACAATGTGCAGCGAATCTCATAGATGCCAGGCTCGGCGTGGATGCTCCAGAGGTGCTTCTTCTTGGTGAAGAAATGCCGCTGGCCGTTGATGCCCAGGCACTTGCCCTTCTCCTGGGCGACGGGCAGGTCGAGGGCGAAGATGATCCGGCTGCGGTCGAAGGTGTTGAACACCGCCTCGTAGACCTCCCAGTCCTGCACCATGCTCATTTCGGGGTAGAGGTTGGGGATATCGGCCAGCGCGAGGCCGTCGCCGATGGCTTCGGGGAAATAGGAGCGCCCGAAATGGGCGAGCATCACCTTGGCGTTGGGGCAGTCGCTGCACAGGCGGCGCAGGCCCTCGATGTTCACCGGGTCGGCCAGGCGTCCGGGCCGCGGGATGTGGACGGTGAGGATCAGCCCGGCCCGGTCGGCAGCCTCGCGCATCGCGGGCGGGACCATGTCGTCGAGCGTGACCTCGGCGGGCGACTTGTCGCGGACGAAGCTGTAGTAGGGCTTGAGGCCGAGGAACCCGCCCTCGCGGATACGGTCGAGGTGGGCGTTGGCGTCGTCCTCGATGTGCGGCACCATCAGCGCGTGCCACCCGTAGATTTCGGCGGCCTGGCGGGCGTAGGCGTTGGTCGCATCGATATCGACGTCGCCCGCCACCGTGCCGAAGACCAGCGCCTTGAACTCGCGGCCCGGCCAGAGCCGCGCCTCGACCGCGGCGAAGGCCTCGTGCGGATAGCCGTTGACCACGCTGGGGGTCGACGGGTTGCTGCTCTCGCCCTGCTTGGAGGGCGAGAACTCGGCCAGGTAGGTATGGCCGTGGAAGTCAAAGATACGCGACGGCAGGAACGGGTCCAGCTCGTTTTTCCAGACGGCCTCGTCAACCGCGTCATAGACGAAGTTGGGGTTGAGTTCGTTCATCGGGTGCCTTCCTCCAATGGGACGGATGGAACCGGCAGGACGGATGCGCCCTGCCGGTCTCCTCGGTCTTGTCTTCTCTCAGCCGAGCAGTTCCTTCTCGGTCTCGGCGATGGCCTCGTCGATGATGTCCATCGCCTTGGCGGCCACCGGCTCTTCCATGATAATCGGCGGACTCATCCGCAGGATGTGGCCGGCGGGAATCCAGGCCAGGCCCTTGGCAAAGGCCTTCTTGTAAACCATCTGGCCGGCGGCGACGAACGGCTCCTTGGTGGTGCGGTCCTTGACCAGCTCGACGCCCATCAGGCAGCCCTTGCAGCGCACATCGCCGATGATCGGGTGCGCGGCCTTCATCTGGTCGAGGCGTTGGTTGAAGAACGCGCCCAGCTCCATCGCGTGCTCCAGCAGGCCCTCCTCCTCGATGACCTGGATGCTGGCCAGCGCCGCGGCGCAGGCCATCGGGTTGCCGCCGTAGGAGGTGGAGGCCGAGATCGATTCGACCGCCTCTTTGTACGGCTCGGCGGCGACCATCGCAGTGACCGGGAAGCCGTTGCCAAAGCCCTTGCCCAGCGTCACGATGTCCGGCTGGACGCCGTAGTGTTCGCAGGCCATCCACTTGCCGGTGCGGCCCATGCTGGTCAGCACCTCGTCGGCGATGAACAGCATATCACGCTCGTGGCAGAACTCAACCAGCTTGGGCAGGAAGTCGTCGGGCGGGAAGACCGAGCCGGCCCAGCCCTGGATCGGTTCGAGAACGAAGGCCGCGACCCGGCCGGTGGTCGCCTCGGTGATGAATTCATCGCAGAAAGCGAGGAACCGCTCGGTGTCGAAGCTGCCGTCGGCTCGCTGGAACAGCGGGCGATAGGTGTCGGGCCGGGGCACCATGTAGAACCCGGTGGCGCGGGCCGGGCCGTCGGTCGATTTCATCCGGGCGAGGCTGACCGCGTGGCCGGACTTGCCGTGGAAGTCGCGGAAGCAGGAGATGAACTCGTGCTTGCCGGTCGCCGCGCGGGCCAGCCGCAGGGCGGCCTCGACCGCGGTGGTGCCGCTGTCGTAGAGCTGGACGCCGTTGAGGTTGCCGGGCAGCACCTCGACCATCTTCTCCAGCAGCTCGAGCTTGACCGGCGTGGTGAAGTCGTGGCAGTTCATCAGCGTCTTGGCCGCCTGGGCCACCGCCTCGGAAATCTTGGGGTGGCAATGCCCCAGCGTGGTGACGTAGATGCCCGACGAGAAGTCGATGTATTCGTTGCCGTCGACGTCGCGCAGCACCACGCCCTTGCCCGACTCGAACACCACGGGGAAGAGCTGCACCTGGCCGGAATAGCCCTTCATAATCTGCGCCGCGCGGCCGTGCATCGCCTGCGACTTCGGCCCCGGCAGCGTGTCGGTGACCAGCTTCGGGTAGGCATTCACATCAATCGACGCCCAATCTTTCGCATACTCCATAACCTTCAAACTCCTTGTTGAAATATTCCATCCTGCATTTCGGAACCGGTCGGCGGCCACCAGGCCGGCCCGGCCGGTTGCTTATCGCGCCCGCCCTTCGGGCGCCTGGGTGACTACACCGGTGCATCGCCCCAATCGGGCACATCGAGCCGCTCGCCGTCCTTGAGGGCCGACTTGTGAGCCATCACGCCCATCGCGGTGTAGCGCACCGCGTCCCAGGCGGTAATCGCCGGGGTGCGGTCGTGGGCGATGGCATCGCAGAACTCGTGGACCAGGTAGGCATGCGAGCCGCCGTGGCCGCCTCGGAAATCCTTGGCTTCCTGGTCGCTCAAGGCCATCGCTCCGGGGGCCAGGTCCCGGTGGCGGAACGCCGTCACTACCTCTTCCGGCAACGGGTCGCGCATCGCGTCAACCGTCAGGTCCGTGCGTCCGTTCTTATCCACCCAGGCGTCGTGCTCAAACGAGGCGTGGGTGCCGTAGATGCGAAAGCCCTCGCGGCCGGTGAAGCCGATCTCGCGGCATTCGGAGATGCGGCAGGTGGCTCCGTTGCTCATCAGGAACAGGGCGGTCTCGTTGGCCATGTCGTCGGGGGCGAAGTGGTCGTGATGCACCCGGGGGGGCTGGCCCCAGCAGGAGACTTTGAGGGCGTGCGCGTTCATCACGCAGACCGGCCCGGCGGTGGAATGGGTCGGATAGTGCATCGCCGCGGACTGCATCACGCGGCCGTAGCGCTGCCTCATCTCCTGGGCGTGCTCCTGCCCCGCGGGAGACCCCAGCCTCCGCTCATAGACTTTGCGCAGCCCGTGGTCCACGTCGTGAAAATATTCGCCCTCGGCGTGAACGAAGTGCCCGAAGGCCCCTTGGGCGGCCTGACGGCGGCAATACATCGTCTCCGGCCGGTAGTTGGTGGTCTCGCCGTACATGTAATGCAGGCCGGTGCGCTGCACGGTCTTGACCAGCTTATCGCACCAGTCGAGAATCTCGTCGCCGTCGGGCACGGTGAGCAGCGGGACCGCGGCGTACACGTGCTTGCCGGCTTCCATCGCCTGGATCGCCTGCGGCGTATGCAGCCAGTGTTGGGTGATGATCACCACGGCATCAATGTCGGTCTTGAGCAACTCATCCAGCGAATCATACAGGTCCGACGGGTCGAGCTTATTCCGCAGCGTGTCCATCGCCGCGAAATGTTGCAGCCGCTCCGGCACGCGGTCGCAGAGCGCGATGCGGTCCACCGCCGGGTGGCTCTTGAAGAGCGAGACAAACGATCCGCCGAACGCTCCCAAGCCGACCAGGCCCAAACTGATACCCATGCTTTCTTCTCCTTGTTTCAGCCGCGTCCGTGTTCGCGATAATATCGCAAGCCTTCGACCAGCGCGTCGAGGTTCGCCGCCGGAACGCCCGGAGCGATGGAGCTGGACGCCTTGAGGATCAGCCCGGTCTTCGGGCCGCAATCCACCAACCATTTCAGCTCGCGACGCACGTCGTCGGGCGTGCCCTTCGGCAGCGTCCGCGTGACCGAGACGCCGGCCATAATCACCAGGTCGGCCCCGTCGCGAGTCTTCATCTTGCCAATGCGTTCGTAGTCCATCCCGTCTTCGTATTGGAAGCCCTGGAACCCGGCGAGGCCGCAGTCGAGCAGCCGAGGAACCATCTCCATCAGGTTGCCGTCGCAATGCCAGAGCAGCTTGACGCCCGCCCGGACCAGCGGCTCGATGGAGCGGGCGAACGGCGGGAACCAGATGCGGTCGAGCGACTGGATGTTGACCAGCGTGCCGCGCGAATCGGCCATGTCGTGGTCGAGTCGATAGAGCGGCGGCAGGTTGCCCTCGGCGTAGGCCCGGGCCGCCGCGCGGTTGTTCAAGACCGCCAGATCGGCTTGCAGTGCAAAATCGCGCTCCATCACCTCCGGATAGAGGGCGTAGGCCATGAAATAATTCTCGTAACCATAGATGGAGTAAGCCAACCTGGGGAAATTAACAAAGGCATAGCCGCTCTTGAGGATGTCCGGCCCCATCCGCCTCTGCTGATCGCGCTCCAGGTCGAGAATCTCGGCCACACGGGCGTCTTCGTCAAACGCGTCGATGGCGGCCTTCAGACGCGGGAACACGACCGTTTCGAGATGCTGCACCACGGCCTCCGGCGAATCAATGGTCAGGCCGTCGCGTGTGATCACCTTGGCCCCGGTGGTCGCCCCCTGTTCGCCCTTGTAGCCGGCCGCATCGAACTTGAGCGGATTCATCGGAATGAACTGGTCGATCAAACACGCTCCGACGTGGTGCTGCATGGCCAGATACGTCGCCTCCGGGTCCGCGAGATACGAACCCGGCGGACGGCCCGCGAGGCGGTCGATCTGCTCGACCTCCATCACGTGCAGGCCGCCCGTCGCCACGCCTCGCGTCGGCTTCTGAAGTATGGTGTCGTGGGCCAGCCGGGCGCGTTCGCCCAGCCCCTGCCCTGCGATGTTCTGCATCGTCTCAGCCCTTCAGCTTGTGTTTACGGGCGGCGGCGGCGGGCTGCGCCCCGCGCTTGACCACGTCGCACAGCGCGCGCTGGAAGGCGGGCGGGTTCGCCACCTGGATGGCGTTGCGTCCGAAGACCACGCCGCGCGCCCCTTCGTCGATCTCGCGGCGAGCGAGCTTGAGCGCGTCAAGCTGCGTGGGCAGCTTGGAGGCTCCCAGCCCGAAGATGGGCAGCGGGCAGCCGGCCACCACCTCCGGGAACTTGTGCGTGTGGAAGGTCTTGATACAGTCGGCGCCCAGCTCCGCGAGGATGCGGCATCCGATCAAGACCTGCTCGTGCAGCTCGTCGGGCGAGAGGGACTCGTCGCCGGGCGGGAAGTACTCGCCGATGACCGGCAGGCCCAGCTCGGCGCACTGCTCGCGCAACTCACAGAAGACCTCGACGTTGGCCGCGTCCTGCATCTCGTCGCCGGTCTTCAGCGTCAGCGAGATGAGGGCGATGTCGCAGCCCATCCGTACCGCCTCGGCGGCGCTGACCGCGGGCACGGTGACCGCCTCGCGGTAGGCCCACTTGAAGCAGTAGGTGGTGGACCAGTTCAGCCGCATTGCGGCCAGCGGCGCGCCCTTGGCTCCGTACAGAGCCGACGAGCGGGCCACCATCCCCGGCGAGAGCAGCACGGCGTCCACGCAGGGGTCGATCTGTGTCAGCGTCTTGTCCAGATCGACCATCCCCGGAATGGGGCCGTCGAACTCGCCGTGGTCGGCGGCGACAATCACCACGTTCTCGTCGCGGTTGAACAAACGTCCCATCCGAATCTCTTTCCCGGCCATTGCTTCCTCCTAGGGTTGGTTGGGGTCGACGACCACCGTGTCGATGCCGGACGCCTTGGCCCGGTCGAGCAGGTCGTCGGCCATGCCGACATCGGTAATCAGAGTGCTCACCTGTTCCAGCCTGGCGAAGCTGATGAAGCTCCGGCGGCCCCGTTTGGACGAATCGACCAGCAGCACCGACCGGTCGGAATTCTGGATCATCAAGGTCGTGGCCCGCGCCACGCGCGGGTCGGTGGTCATCAGCGTGCCGTCCTCGCTCAGGCCGTCGCAGCCGATGAACGCGCAGTCGGCGTGAATCCGCGAGAGCGTCTCCTCCATCAGCGGGCCGTAGAGGTCGGGCGACGATTCCCGCACCACGCCGCCCGGCATCATGCACTCGATGCCCGGCTGATGCAGCAGCTCCGAGACGATGGCCAGGCTGGTGGTGATCACGGTGAGGTGCTGACGCCCGTGCAGCTCGCGGGCCAGGGCCAGCGTGGTGGTGCCGGTATCGAGGATAATCCGTTCGCCGTCACGCACCAAGGCCGCCGCCGCCCGACCGATGGCCGCCTTCTCCTGCCGCTGGGTCTGGGCGCGTTGATACAGCGAGAACTCCAGCCGCACCCGCCGCGTCGCCGAGGCCCCGCCGTGCGTGCGCTCCACCAGGCCCTCGCCCTCCAGGCGGTCGAGGTGACGCCGGATGGTCATCTCGGTGCAGCCCAGCTCCTCGGCCAGCTCGGCCACCCGGCAGGCCCCGCGCTCCTGCACCCGTTCGAGAATCTCGTTCTTCTTGTCCGAAATGGTCCGCAAAGCCGCCTCGAATGTGCGTTTCTGTTCGATACGCCCATATTATTACGCATTATTGTGCTAATTGTCAATCAAGAAAACATTATATTTCGATCATTTGCGTCGAAAAATTCGGTTGCCTTAGCATTTGACTTCCTCTATTTTTAGAGGTACAATTGTACGTGTGAAGATTGTCGCGGACACCAATACGTTTCTTGCCGTGGCGCTCAACGAGCCGGAGAAGGACTGGTTGGTTGGGGCGGTGGAAGGCCATGAGCTTGTGGCTCCTGATGTTCTGCCCTATGAGGTGGGCAATGCGTTGTCCGCGCTCGCCCGGCGCGGGGTGTTAAACGAATCACAACTCGCCGCCGCGTGGGACACCGTGATGTCGATATCGGTCGAGCTGGTAACTGTCGATCTGCGAGAGGCTATGCTGCTGGCGGCGAAACTCAAGACGTATGCTTATGATGCGTATTTTTTGCAGTGCTCGCTTGAGACCCGGTGCCCGTTACTGACGCTGGACCGTCATATGAAGCGCCTCGCCGAAACCCTGGGGATACGATTTATGGAGCCGGCATGAAAATCTACACCTATTCTCAAGCCCGACAGAAGCTGTCCGAAGTTCTGAATCGCGCCCGGAACGAAGAAGTGCTCATCCGGCGCCGTGGCGGGGATACCTTTGCTATTGTCCCCAAGACTCAGCCAGGCTCCCCGTTCGACGTGCCCGGCATGAAGACCCAGGCCACCACCGACGACATCCTGTCCGCAATCCGGGAAAGCCGGTCGCGGTAACACAGCCGTAAGCCGCTATATAACAGACGCTTACGACCACTGCCTTCCCGGTCGCCTCCCTTCGACTCTGACGCCCTGCCCTATTCCTCCAGCACCGCGCCGGTCGCGGCGGAGCGCACCAGTTTGGCGTAGCGGGCGAGCCAGCCGGTGGTGATACGCGGAGCGGGCGCTTTCCATTCCGCGCGGCGCCGTTCCAGCTCGTCGGCGGGCACCTCCAGGTCGAGCGAGCGGCCCGGCAGGTCCACGCTCACTTGGTCGCCGTCGCGCACCAGGGCGATCGGCCCGCCCATCGCCGCTTCGGGCGAGACGTGGCCGATGCTCAAGTTACGGGTGCCGCCGGAGAACCGGCCGTCGGTGACGATGGCGATCTGGTCGCCCAGCCCGCAGCCCGCGACCGCCGCGGTCAGGGCCAGCGACTCGCGCATCCCCGGCCCGCCCTTGGGGCCTTCGTTGCGAATGATCAGCACGTCGCCGGGCACCACCTTCCCGGCCATCAGGTAAGCCATCGCAGTGTCCTCGCTCTCGAACACGCGAGCCGTGCCGGTGAACCGCATCATCGCCGCGCTGACCGCGCCCTGCTTGACCACCGCGCCGTCGGGCGCCAGCGTGCCCTTGAGCACGGCGATACCGCCCTCCTGGGCCAGCGGCTGTTCCAGGGCATGCACCACGTCGAGGTCGGCCGTCGGCGTCGCATCGAGCACCTCGCCCAACGCGCAGCCGGCGACGTTGACGCAGCCGGTGTGCAGCAGCGGGCGGAGGTTCTTCATCACCGCCGAGACGCCGCCCACCGCGTCGAGGTCCTCCATCATCAGGTCCCCGCCGGGCCGCATCGAGCAGAGGTGCGGCGTATCGCGGCTCAGCCGGTCGAAATCGTCGAGCGTCACGTCCACCCGCGCGGCGTGGGCGATGGCCGGGATATGCAGCGTGGTATTGGTCGATCCGCCCAGGGCCATGTCCACACGGATCGCGTTCTCCAGCGATTCGCGGGTGATGATCTGCCGCGCGGTGACGCCCTCGCGGACCAGGCCGACGACGCGCTCGCCGGCCATCTCGGCGATGCGCTGCTTCTTCGCGCTGCCCGCCATCGCGGTCGCGGTGCCCGGCAGGCTCATCCCCATCGCCTCGGTCAGGCAGGCCATGGTGTTGGCGGTGTACATGCCCTGGCAGGAGCCTTCGCCGGGGCAGACCTCCATCTCCAGCTTGGCGATTTCCGCCGCGTCGAGCTTGCCCGCCTCGGCCAGGCCGACGGCCTCGAAGGTATCGCGCACCAGCGAACGCCGCGTGCGTTGATAACAGCCCGACCGCATCGGCCCGGCGGTGACCACCAGGGCCGGGATATCCAGCCGCCCCGCTCCCATCAGCATGCCCGGCGTGATCTTATCGCAGTTGGTCAACAGCACCACCCCGTCAAGCTGGTGGGCCTGACAGATCGACTCGACCATGTCCGCGATCAGCTCACGCGAGGGCAGCGAATAGTGCATCCCCTGATGGCCCATCGCGATGCCGTCGCAGATGCCGGGGACGCAGAAGACGAACGGGACGCCGCCTCCGGCGTTCACGCCCCATTCGATCTTGCGTTCCAGCGAACGCATCCCGATGTGGCCGGGCACCAGGTCGGTAAAGCTCGAACAGACGCCGATGAACGGCTTATCCATCTGGTCGGGCGTGAGGCCGGTCGCATAGAGCAGCGCCCGATTGGGCATCCGCTCCAGACCGGTCTTGGTCAGGTCGCTGCGTCGCGTCGGCTTGGTCACGGTATCACTCCTGAAAGTCATGAGACACGCCCTATTCTACGCGCCCGGCCCGACGTTGCAAGGGCCGGCGGCAGAGAACAGGGGCCTCACTTGAGAACGAGCCGGGGTTTCCATCGCCCCCGGGGCGGCCGTCGCGACCTCGCTGACGACATTGACCTTGCTGACAATGGGGGCAATAAGGTCATCTCCCTTCGTCGCTCTCATAGCGACCTCGTGCCTTTGCAGTCAGGAAAGGCGGAACATCCCCAGAAATCGCCCTTCGCCGATCTGCGTCGGCGCATGGGCTTGCCGCACTGGGGGCAGTCGGGGGCGGACGCGGCCCTTTGCTCCTCGCGCGCCTCGATGCGCTTGGTCATCAGGCGTTCGCTGAACCCGCCGGTCTCCTCGAAGGCCTTGCCTTGCGACTCGATCTGGCCCTTGAGCATGTTCAGGGCGCGACCGATGATGATCAGCATGGCGTTGGCCACCACCACCGCGTCGTCGGCGTTGAGCCAGGGGGCGTATTTCTTACGCTGCTCCAGCGCGTGCTTCGCCGACTCGTGGACCATGTCGTCCTTGAAGGGCGGGGCATCGAGCGAGATCGCGTTGACGGCCCTGGCTTCGGGCGAATGGGCCGACCACGGGAGCTGCCCGCGGTCAAGGATGAAGATTTCGTAGTCGCCGCGCAGCTCGCTGAGGCTGGCGCGGGCGACGTCGGTGAGCTTCATCTCGGTGTCCTTCGAGGTCGCGGAACGCTCCGAGCCTTCGATGATGTTCTGGCGGCCGCTGCGCGCGGCCTGGGTCATCTGGTCGTACTGCCGCCCCTTGGGGTCGTAGAACTTCACGCCCGTCTCGCGGTGATCGAACGTCAGAAAACGTCGGCAGAAGCGCAGCGTGTCGAGCTGCACGATAGTCGCCAGCGTGAAGGAATGCAGACGGCGGAAGCCCCCGTGCTTGTCGAAAAGGTCAGGCATGGCAGACTCCTGGGGGTTGGGACCTTGCCGGCGGCGGCCCGTGGGGGCCATGCGCCCGCTGCTTGTCAATGAAGTCAACAAGGGCCATAGTTCTTGAAAGCCAGTTCAAACGTAGCGGTCTTCTCTGCTTCGGCCTAAAAACCACCGGATAACTCCACCGGCATTATAGACGCCCACCGGACGGGCTGTCTACCCCCTTCCAGCCGCGACGCGGCGAGTTCTTGGGGGTTCCTCCCCTTATTCCCATAGCTCCCATTGGCCCCGGCTTGCCCGTTTCTTCTTTTGAGGCGCGAACTCCTGCCCAGGCTCAGCGCCTCTTGCATTCGGGCGGGGCGGTGCTACAATCCGCTGGCGAGGACAGCGCCAAGGTGGCTTCCAGCTTCGGCAACTGGCCGGGCCGTGGCCCGTGCGGTGTGCGAACATTGGATCAACGGATGAGCGTTTTCCTGATTTATATCACGACGAAGGATGTGGCCGAGGCGCGGGCCATCGGCCGGACGCTGATCGAGGAGCGGCTGGCGGCCTGCGTGAACATCCTTGACGGGATGCAATCGCTTTACTGGTGGGACGGCGCGGTGCAGGATGAGCGCGAGGCGCTGCTGCTGGCCAAGACGCGCGGCGAGATGGTGCCGAAACTCATCGCCCGTGTCAAAGTTTTACACAGTTACGAGTGCCCGTGCGTGGTGGCCGTGCCCATCGCCGAGGGCCATCCCGACTTCCTCCGTTGGGTCGCCGACGAAACCACACCGAAGCCAGCGAGGTAACCCCATGAAAGCAGCGATGTTCTACGGCCCGAAGGATGTGCGGCTCGAAGACGTGCCGGTGCCGGAGATCGGGCCGCGCGACGTGCGCGTCAAGGTCGCGTTCGGTCTGACCTGCGGGACCGACCGCAAGATGTTCCTGCGCGGCCATCCGCTGTTCCAGCCGCCGTTTGTGTTCGGCCACGAGTTCGCGGGCACCATCGACATGGTGGGCGAGCAGGTGAAGGGCTTCACCCCGGGAATGCAGGTGGTGGCGGCGAACAGCGCGCCTTGCGGCACCTGTTTCTATTGCGCCAAGGGCGCGCCGAGCATGTGCGAGGATATGTACCTCCGGCTGAGCGGGGCGTTTGCCGAGTATATCGACGTGCCCGCACCGCTGGTCGAGGTGAACCTGCTGGAGGTGCCGCCGGGCGTCTCGCTGCGCGACGCCGCCCTGCTGGAGCCGCTGGCCTGCGTGGTACACGGCATCGAGCGTTCGGGCATCCAGCCGGGCGACACGGTGGCGGTGAACGGAGCGGGGCCGATCGGGCTGATGTTCGTCCGCCTGGCGGCGCTCAAGGCGGGCCGGGTGATCGTGACCGATATGCAGGACGACCGCCTGGAGCGGGCGAAGCGTCTGGGTGCGGAGACGGTGTTGAACGTGTCGTCGGTGGACGACCCGGCGGCCGCGGTGCGCGAGATGGCCAACGGCGGGCGCGGGGTGGATGTGGCCATCGAGGCGGTCGGCCTGCCGCAGACCTGGGAAAGCACCGTGCGGATGGTTCGCAAAAGCGGCATCGCCAACCTGTTCGGCGGGTGCGCCTCGGGCACCACGGCCACCTTCGACACCGCGACGATTCACTACCACGAGGTGCAGATTCGCGGCGTGTTTCACCATACGCCGAAATATGTGCGGCGGGCGCTCGACTTGATTGCCGGCGGGGTGGTCACTTCCGAGGAGTTTGTCACCGCCGAGCTGCCGCTGGAGCGGCTGGATGCCATTCTCGAAACCCTGGTCGGCCACGGCGGCGTCAAGACCGCGGTGATTCCGTAAGCTAAGGAGATAGAACAGGATGCGACCCAGTTGGGACGAATATTTCCTGAAGATCACCGGGGAGGTGGCGACCCGGTCCACCTGCCTGCGTCGCCGCGTCGGGGCGGTGCTGGTGCGCGACCGTCGGATTCTGGCCACCGGCTACAACGGAGCGCCGCGCGGGCTGCGGCATTGCGAGGAGGTCGGCTGCCTCCGCGAACAACGCCAGGTTCCCTCCGGCGAGCGGCACGAGCTGTGCCGGGCGCTGCACGCCGAGATGAACGCCTTTTTGCAGGCCGCGAGCTTTGGGGTGACCACCGAGGGCGCCACGCTGTATGTGACCACCTATCCGTGCTCGCTGTGCGCCAAGATGGCGATCAACGCCGGCGTCAAGCGAATTGTGACCATGGGCGACTATCCGGACCCGTTGGCCAAAGAAATTCTGGCCGAGGCGGGGGTGGTCGTGGAAGTCGTAATCGGTTAGATTTCATTCGATTAGAGCCGGCCACGCAGCGGGCTGAATGTTGATTTGATGAGTTTTCGACCATTTCCTCAAAAAAAAGTTTGCCAACGCGATATAGTGTGGTATACTTACCCCAGCCCCAAGATATTGGGCTTTGTTCTTTAGAAGTTGCTATGACGTTACGTATGTTTTGAGCTATACCACTTAGGGCTGCGGCGGCTTGAGAGAGCTTGGGTGAGGCCGCCGTAAGCCAAGAAAATACAGTTCGATAGATCGTTGAATACCCGGAGGTTCTCGCCCGTCATGAACTGCCCCTTTTGCAAGGCGGATACCGACAAAGTCGTGGATTCACGGCCCGCGGAAGACGGGTTTGTGATCCGTCGGCGGCGCGAGTGCATTGCCTGCGGCAAGCGCTACACCACCTACGAGCGGGTGGAAGAGATTCCCCTGCGGGTGATCAAGAAGGACGGGTCGCGCGTCCCCTTCGATCGCAGCAAGGTGCTGGCCGGGCTGCTCAAGGCCTGCGAGAAGCGAGCGGTGCCGACCGCCCGGCTGGAGCAGTTGATCGACGATATCGAGCGCGAAGCCTGCAAGATGCCGGAAAACGAGGTGCCGTCCAAGAGTATCGGCGAATTGATTATGAAGGGCCTGGAGAACATCGACCAGGTCGCCTATGTCCGGTTTGCCTCGGTGTACCGTGATTTCAAAGATGTCAATCAATTTTGGGAAGAGCTGCGACCGTTTTTGGAAGGTCGAAAATCAGGGCGGGAGGAATAGAGGAGGGGTCCATGGCTATGCTGGTCTTGAACAAAATCGTCAAGCGGGATTCACGCGTTGTGGCGTTCAACAAGGGCAAGATCGCGGACGCGATCTACAAGGCCGCCGCGTCGGTCGGGGGCGAAGACCGCCAGACCGCCGAGGACCTGGCCGAGATCGTCACCGTGTTCCTGGAGAACAACTACAGCGACGAGAACCCGCCGGGTATCGAAGACATTCAGGACCTGGTCGAGAAGACGCTGATCGAGACCGGCCACGCCAAAACCGCCAAGGCGTACATCCTGTATCGCGAGCGGCGCTCCCGCCTGCGCAACTCCCTGCGCGTCCGCAAGGCGGTGCGCTCCGACCGCAACACCACCGATATCTCGCTGCTGGTGGACGCCGGCTCGCGCGACGAGCTGCTGAGCTGGGATAAGTCCCGCGTCGCCGATGCGCTGGTCAAAGAGGCCGACCTGGAAGAAGGCGCGGCCTACGAGATCGCCGGCGCGGTCGAGAAAAAGGTCTTTCAGTCGGGGATGAAGCGCATCTCGACCACCTTGATCCGCGAGCTGGTGGACAACGAGCTGTTCGAGCGCGGCTATGACCGCACGCTGAAGAAGCAGGCGATGATCGGCATGCCCAAGTTCGACCTGGACCACCTGATCTTCTCCAAGAGCAACGAGAACAGCAACATCACGGCCAACAACCCCGAGGCGATCAACCTCACCGTGGCCGAGCATATCCTCAAGCAGTTCGCCCTGGAAAGCGTCTATTCCGAAGAGGTCGCCGAAGCCCACCGCGAGGGCAAGCTGCACGTGCATGACCTCGGCTATCCGACCCGGGTGTACTGCTCGTCGCACTCGCTGGAATACCTCAAGAAGTACGGCCTGAGGCTGGACAACCTCGACACCACCTCCGCTCCGGCCAAGCACGCCCGCACGCTGACCGGGCACCTCAACACCTTCCTCGCCTCGATGCAGGCCTACTACGCCGGCGCCCTGGGCATCGGCTACATCAACGTCCTCTACGCCCCCTACCTCGAAGGGCTGGACGACGAGCAGTTGTTGCAGGAAGCCCAGCACCTGATCTTCTCCGGCTCGCAGAGCGCCTTCTCGCGCGGCGGCCAGACCCTGTTCCTGGATTTCAACATCCACACCGGCGTGCCGGGCTATATGCGCAACCTCGAAGCCATCGGCCCCGGCGGCAAGCCCACCGGCAAGACCTACGGCGAGTACGAAGAGCTGGCGATGCGCTTCACCAAAGCGATGCTGGAGGTCTGGCGGCGCGGCGATGCCCACGGCCACATCTTCGCCTTCCCCAAGTGCGATTTCCATATCACCGAAGACACCTTCCGCGACCCGCGTCAGCACGCCGTCTTCGAACACGCCTGCCAGGTGGCCAGCGAGAACGGCAGCGTCTACTTCGTGTTCGACCGCGACGAGGTCACGCTCAGCGCCTGCTGCCGGCTGCGCACCAAGGTCGAAGACAAGCACATGCTCGAACACCTCGAAAGCATGCGCTTCTGCGGGTTCCAGAACGTGACGCTCAACCTGCCGCAGGCCGCGTACCGTGCGGGCTACGGCAACATGGAAGCGTTGTACAAAGAGATTGAGGCGGCGATGGCCATTGCGATGAAGGCCCACCTTGAGAAGCGCAAGTTCATCGCTCAGATGATGTCCGGCCCGGCGATGCCCCTCTGGCAGGTCGCCAAGACCGCCTGCGACGGCAAGCCCTATATCGAGCTGGACAAATGCACCTACATCATCGGCCTCATCGGCCTGAATGAATGTCTGCAATACATGACCGGGCGGGAGCTGCACGAGGACGACGAGACGCTGCGCCTCGGCCTGCGGATCATCGCCTTCATGCACCTGACCGCGAAGCGGATGGGCCAGGAGCACGGGCTGAAGGTCACGCTGGAGGAGTCGCCCGCGGAAAGCGCCGCCCGGCGGATGGCCAAGATCGACCTCCGTAACTTCCCCGGAGCGCGGGACTATGTGCGCGGCGATATCGAGAACGACGAGTACTACTACACCAACAGCATCCACCTGCGGGCGGACGCCCCGGTCGACATCCTCACCCGGATCAAGCTCCAGAGCAAGTTCCATTCGCTGATTGAGTCGGGGGCGATGATTCACGCCTTTGTCGGCGAGAACCTCCCGTCGGCCGCCAGCATCGCCAACCTGGTGCAGAAGACCTTTGAGCAGACACAGGCCGCGCAGCTGACCATCTCGCCGGAGTTCACCATCTGCCGTACCTGCAACAAAATGACCGTGGGCCTGAAGGAGACCTGCCAGGCCTGCCAGTCGTCCGATGTCTATGGCATCACCCGAATCGTCGGGTATTTCAGCCGGGTCAACAACTGGAACAAGTCGAAGCTCGGTGAATTGCGCGACCGCCACCGCGGCAGCTATGCGCTGGCCCCCGCCGAGCCGGAGAATTCTGAAATGGCCGGAGCCGCAGGCTAATAACCCTTTGTCGAGAGTACCTTAAACCACTGGGAGGAGGAGCGAGACGATGAGCAAACCGAGCATCATGATTTTTGGCAAGCAGAACTGCGCGAAGTGCAAGACCACCAAGAACAAGGTCGGGCACTATGTCAACCGCTGGGGGCTGACCGGAGAAGTGCCGGTGCATTTCATCGATATGGACACCATCGAGGGGCTGACCGAGGGGGCCTATTACGACGTGGCTAAAATCCCGACCACCCTGGTGGCCAAGCCCGACAAGCCCGTCGCACGCTGGACCGGGGCGGTGCCCAACAGCGATTGGCTGCGCGACTCGCTCGCCGTCTGAACGCAAATCCAGATCGTCTATCCATCCAGGTGCCGGAGGCTTAAACCCCTCTGGCACCTTTTCTTATCCCCCCTTGTCAAAGCCCTTTAAACCGTATGGATCGCCCTGGCTCAACCGCCCAAGCCAAATGCCATTTTGTCGTTTTTGAAACGATTGAAACGCCCAACTTGCCCGCCTGAGACAAGTTGACACCTTGCAATGAGTCCACGCCCCCAAACAATATGTAACCGAATGTAATAAACCCATCTTAACAGAGACATAATCCATTACATGGCAAAGACATAAGAATAGCGGAGTAAATATCATAAAATCAGCCTCGGTTTGGGAACGGAATTTGCTGTAAAGAACATTGCTCTTTGATGATACCGCTTTTATCTGCGTGGAGAGGACCACGACACAGCAACCCCAAAGGCCCTCTCACAACGGTCAAGGGCCCTATGGTTCTTTACCAAGGCGCTCTCTCTCTGTCCCGGGCTGATGCCTCCCCGCATCGGCCCGGGACCCCCCTCCTCGCCCTGAGGCATTCGGAGGTGCGACGTGAAATATCGAGTCCCAAAACACCCAACGCGACTCAACGGCGACCGTCGCCTTCAACGCGGAGGCTGTCGTATGTGGGGGCTGGCGTGTTTTGACACCCCGGCAGAAACTCGCGGTGTTATCACGGGTCTGATCAACAGGGAGGACAAGGAAAGGAGCGGACACCATGGCCATTAGATCCCCAAAAGCTCAGAAGAAATGGATGACCTGCCTGCGTTGCGGGCGACGGATGTATACCGATATCTACCACCGGCTCTGCCGGCGTTGCCGCATCCGAAACGACGAGGTGCGAAATCGCGTGGGGCGCATCCCCGGCGAGCTGGTCTCGCTGGTCCGGCACGGCGGGATGGACGACCTCTGGTAGGTAATTGAACTTCGCAGAACCCATGTGTATACTGCGTTAACTCTAGCAAGCCCACATGTAAAAGCGGAGGATGAAGGAATGGATTTGTTAAAAACTCGTCGTGTTGCTCTTCTCGTCGCCATCGCAGCCCTGGTGATTGGCTTGGGTTGGTATGCACCCTGTGCCCCCAGCGCCGAGCCGGCTCCGGCCGATCTTCAGGCCGTCCGTGCGATGAGCCGCGCTGTCGTCGCGGTGGCCTCCAAAGTCAACCCCAGCGTGGTGAGCATCTACACCACACGCATGGTCAATGTGCCCCGCATGCAGCCGTCGCCGTTCGGCGACTTGTTCGGCGACCTGCTCCCCAACCCCCGCACGCCCCAGCCGCAACCCGAAGAACGGCAATTCCGTCAGAGCGGTATGGGTTCCGGTTTTATCATCGACGCCAAGAAAGGCTATATCCTCACCAACAACCACGTGATTGACGGAGCGGAGGATATCAAAGTCCGGCTGACCAACCGCCGCGAGTTCGACGGCAAGCTGATCGGCGCCGACAGCAAGACCGATCTGGCCATCATTCAAATCAAGGCCCCCGGATTGGCCGCCCTGGAGTTCGGGGACTCCGACAAGTTAGAAGTTGGCGAGTTCGTGCTGGCCATCGGCAGTCCCTTCGGATTGCGCGAGACCGTCAGCCTGGGGATTGTCTCCGGCAAGGGACGTTCCGGCCTCGGCATTGAAGATTACGAGGACTTTATCCAGACCGACGCGGCCATCAACATGGGCAACTCCGGCGGCCCGCTGGTGAACATCGAAGGTAAGGTGGTCGGCGTCAACACGGCCATCCTCTCGCGTACCGGGGGTTCCGTGGGCGTCGGCTTCGCCATCCCCATCAACATGGCCCGCTCGATCATCGACCAATTGATTAAGACCGGCAAGGTCACGCGCGGCTGGCTGGGCGTGATGATTCAGGATGTGACGCCGGAGATCGCCGAGCAGTTCAACCTGGAAAAACCCGAAGGGGCGCTGATTTCACAGGTGCTGGACGATACGCCCGCGGACAAGGCCGGGCTGAAGGCGGGTGACGTGGTCGTGGAGTTCAACGGCAACCCCGTCGCCAGTATGAATCGCTTCCGGGCCAATGTCGCCGCCACCACCCCGAACAGCAAGGTCAAACTGGTGGTCATCCGTGACGGCAAACGGCGCAACCTGACCTTGACCATCGGCACGCTCTCCGACGAGACCGTCGCCAGCGTACCGGGCCAGCAGGACGACTCCCAATCGCTCGGCATCAAGGTCCAAGACCTCACCCCCGCC
This sequence comes from uncultured Planctomycetota bacterium, assembly GCA_964490295.1. Taxonomy (GTDB): domain Bacteria; phylum Planctomycetota; class PUPC01; order PUPC01; family PUPC01; genus CAZBCO01. The sequence goes on along the minus strand of CAZBCO010000402.1, from coordinate 475 downwards.
CTGGCCAGACAGCTTAATGTCAAGGCCCAGGCCGGTGTGGTGGTCAGCGAGGTGGACCCCGCCGGGCCGGCGGCGGAACGCGGCATCAAGCGTGGCGACGTCATCGAGCAGGTCAACCGCCAAGCCGTGAAGAACGTGGCGGAATTCGATAAGGCCTTGCGCGGCGCCGACTTGAAGAAAGGCGTGCTCCTGCTGGTCAGCGACAGCGATGGAAGCCGCTTCGTGGTGCTGCGAGCGCGTGATTGACAATCGAGATAATTAGGACTGTGGCCTGTGTTGGGCCGCGGTCCCCGGGGCGATCTGGCCGGGATCGCCCCGGATTTATTTTCTCAATCCCGGATTTTTCGATTGACAACGTCGGCGGGATAGGCTAGTATTAGATTTACATTCGGACTGTGGCTCGTGTAGAGCTACGGTTCGCGGGGCGATCGGGCCGGGATCGCCCCGATTTTTTTTGCCTTCAGTTTTCTCCTCT
>CAZBCO010000401.1:0-5209 GCA_964490295.1 uncultured Planctomycetota bacterium | reverse complement strand
CGCTGGGTTCTCTTTGCCGCCTAATAAGCCGGAGGTCGATGTGCGGGCATCCCTCACCAATCGCCACGGTGAAGTGGCCTGCTTGATTGAACTGTTGGGGGAATCGTCCGATTCGCCGGAGTTGACCGCGTGGATCAAAACGCCGCAGGGCCTCACCGATACCGGCACGATCAAGGGCGTTTCGTTGGTGGCCGACCTGCAAGCGGATGATCGTATGACCATGCGCCTTGATGTGGCTTTTGATGATTACGCTCGAGCGACGCGCGTCTTTCTTGCGGTCATGCAGGCGATGATACGCTGGCGTCTCCCCGAACCGCTCGCACTCCGCGTACGGCCGGACTTCACCCCTGGCCGTATCGGGCTGAATATCGAGATCTCAAACATCGGGGCCTATGCCGAAAGCCAAGTCAACGGGCCAACGCCCTGAGCGGGCATCGTCGCCAAGCTAATCATGGGAAGCCGTGAGGGCGATGACCAGGCGCATAATTCTGCCGCCGGAGCAGACCTCGCCTTCGCTTAACTGCTCGGAGGGTGTCCACTCACTTTCGCCGCGTAAATCGCCCTCGTACCCTTTGGAGACCACGGTCAGGTCGTCAAACCTTTCGATGGCGGCGAGGATGTCGGCGTATTTCCGTTCGCATAAGGTAGCGATCACCCTGGGCGGGCCGCTTTCTTCGTGAACCGCATAGGAGACCCGCTCGGCCTCCAACACCCGTTCGACCTGCTCGCGGGCCGTGGTGCGGTCCCTGGCGGAGATAGCCAGCAGCACGTGCGGCAACGCAGCGTCGGCCTCAATCATCTCTTCGGCACGCTCCAGTTCTTCCTGCAGAGATTGGAGACGTTCGAGGATGGGGTCGGGCAGACTGGTGTGATCGAGCATCGCGCCGATAACGCGCTTACCGGAAGAACGCACCATCCGTGCGGGGACGCCCACAGCGGTCGAGTTGGGGGGCACATCCTTGAGCACCACAGCGCCGGCCCCGATATAGCTGCCGTCGCCAACGGTCACGTTGCCGAGCACGGCGGCCCCCACGCCGATCACCACGTTCTCGCCAATGGTAGGGTGGCGTTTGCCCGACTGCTTGCCGGTGCCGCCCAGCGTTACGCCCTGAAAGATAGTGGTGCCGTTACCGATTTCAGCGGTCTCACCGATTACCACGCCCATCCCGTGATCAATAAACACGTCGCTGCCGATGGCCGCTCCCGGATGAATCTCCACTCCGGTGATGAAGCGGGCGAACTGCGAGATGACGCGCGGCAGGAGTGGGATATGCAGCGTCTTGTGCAGGAAATGGGCCGCGTCGTGCAGGATAAGCGCGTGAAATCCCGCATAGGTTAATACGACCTCCAGAACACCCCAGAAGCCGTGAATCGCGGGATCGCGATCCAGCGCCGCACGAATTCGGTCAACCACGGCTGGGTTCCTCCTTGGACAGGGCTTCGTTCATGCTGCCCATCCGATAGCCCTGCAAATCTACGGCGATGTATTGAAATCCGATGTCCTTGAGTTGAGCCACGACCTTCTCAGCGGTTGCCGGTGCCACCAGAAGCATCACCGATTCCACGGGCACTTCGATCCTCGCCACGTCGTCATGGTGGCGCACCCGGCATTGCTCAAACCCCAACTCGTGCAAGACGGCCTCGGCCCGCTCGACTCGCGACAGCTTCTCTACGGTGATTTCGTGCCCGTAGGGAAACCGTGATGCCAGACAGGCATAGGCCGGCTTGTTCCACGTCGGCAAGCCCAAAGCCTGCGAAAGCTCCCGAATCGCGTTCTTGGTCAACCCAACCTCGCGGAGCGGGCTGAGCACTCCGGATTCAGCCGCGGCCCGTGCTCCGGGGCGGTAATCGTTCACATCGTCGGCATTGCTCCCGTCGGCGAGGTGCTCCATCCCGTGCTCATCCGCCACTTCGCGGACACGGGCAAACAACTCGCGCTTGCAGTGGTAACACCGATCCGGTGGATTATGCCGGAAGCCCGGAATATCGAGCTCACTGGTCTCGATGATCACCTGGGATGCGCCGATTGCCGACGCCAGGTCTTTTGCGGCCTGAAGCTCCGCCGCGGGGTAGGTCTCGGACGCCGCCGTGACCGCCAGAACGCGGTCCCCAAGCACCTCGTGAGCCACCCGCAAGAGCAGCGTGCTATCCGTCCCGCCCGAAAACGCCACCGCCAGCGAGCGCAGTTCCGCCAGGCGGTGCTTCAAGGCGTCGTAATAAATCTGCAAACGTTTATCCATGCAGGGATTCTAACGGCTTTCGCTAGGAAAATCAACGTGGCCGGTCAGACAAGTCTGTGGCTCACCGAAGAATGCGGGAGCTTCGATTGACAGAACAACGGCCTCGACAGAAGTGGTTGTTCATGCCACGAGCCGATAGGGTGCGGAGCCGCTGTTGGGCCGAACCGGGTGTAAATCCGGCCAGGCGACCCGTTGCGGCAGTCTGAGACGATTTCTCAAGCTTCCCAACGCTCCGACGGGCTTCAAAATGGCGTTCCAAACCGTCCGGGCGAGCTTTTCCGCGACCCAGCGGCGCATGGCCTCCGTCGCCGTCGCCCGCAGCAGGTTCCAGCCGCACACTTTCAGCAAGATCGCGTGGAACACCCGCGGGGCGCTGCGGCACCGGAGACGGCCCAGACCCGTCCGGCGTTTCAACCCGCTGTTGGTGCTCTCGATCCCGCCCGAATGGCGTAGTGTCCGCGGAAGACGTCGGTCGCCGGGTCGTGTGCCGACTGTTCCGGTTCGTGGCCGGCCGGGCACCGCTCGATGGGCCGTTCGCACAGGCTCTGGTTCGCCGGCTTCAGGTTCAAAGCGTACTGCACGCCGGTATTGAACATGTACGCCTCCGCCGCCTCCGTCTTCGTCCAGTCCATAAACTCCTTGATCAGCAGCAGGCCCGCCATCGAATACAACTCCTTCGTCGGCGTGCCCATGTTCGGGCTGAACTCGCCCGCCAGCACGTCCGCCGGCATCAACTCCAGAATCGCGTGGCGAAACACCCCCTGCCAACCCTGGCGGATTCGGCGGTAGGCTACCGGCGAGAGGATGTGTTTGAACGGGTCAAAAAGGTTCGTTTGTCGCGGATCAACGATATGCTGCATGGCGTGCGTAACTCCTTGTAAAGCAGTGACATGAGTATAACTCACCGCCCGCGAGAAGTCCAGCACAAATTGGCCGAAACTCCAGATAAATCCCTGTTTAGAAAGTCTTTACGTTCTATGTCCCGGCAGAGCCATTTTTGTCGGAGGCGTCTTTTTTGACGGAATGAACGGGATGCACGGGCCGGACGCCCGTGCGTTCGGTGGGAGGCTCTGTCCCGGCGTGGCTTTGCCGTCTCGGTCGGCCATTCGTTAATTCGCCCCAACCGTCTTGCAAGGAGCGCGGAAGTTGCCCCCCAATATGGGGGCAAAGGCCTCGGCCCGCGCGTCAAAATATAGAACATGGGCGGGGCGCCCGTGCCGCGGCGGATTCCCGTTCGTAATCGTCATTTGGCGCGGATATAATGCGCTCGGTTGCAGATGCCGTCGCTACGTGGCGAGGGGGATGACGACGGTGTTGGGCAAGGGAACTATTTGAACGAATCGCGGTGTTCGTTCCACCATTCGAGGCAGTTGGCGACGGCTTCGCGTCCTGTGCCGAAATCTTTTTTGAGGATGGCCCCGATGGCGGCGACGGCTGCGTTGCGGGCGCTGGTCGAGGCCCACCCGGCGCTGCCGTCAACGACCGAGATGAGCCGGGGCACCTGGTCGCGGTTCCGGACGCGGCCGAAATAGCGGGCGGTGATGATTAACATCCGGTTGTTGCGGGCGGCCATCGACTGGTCGAAGGCTCGGACGAACACGGGGAGCAGGTTGAGGTCGGGGTATTCGGCCAGCCCGGCGACGGCGTGCTCGAAATCGGGTTGGGGCCGCTGGCTGTCGCGTATCGAGTTGGCCAGGATTTCTTTGCGCGATTGGTTCCGGTTCGTGTCCCACCAGGCCTCCCAGGTCTCGCGGCCGCGTTGCCGTTCGGCTTCGGAGCCTTGTTCGAAATCAACCATCACCCGGTAGCCGGTGAGTTTGCGCAGGGCGACTTCGGCGGCGAAGCGGACGCTGCCGTTCTCGTCGGCCAGGGCTTTGAGCAGCTCGGGCACCGCGCTCAGCTCGCCCAATTCGCCGAGTTGGTAGGCGGCCAGGCGCCGTCCGATGGCCGAGGTCCCGGTCTGAAGCTCTTTGATCGCCTTCTGGGCGAGCGAGCTGCGGTCTTCGGTCTTGGGCTGGGGGGTGAGGCCGGAAGCGAGCAAGGCGGCGCGGCGGACGGCGGCAAGGTCGCCCTCCGGTAGGTGGCGGCCCTTGCTGGTGATCTCATAGGCATTGGGGCGGTCGCTCTTGGTCACCAGCCAGACGCCGGATTGCTCCTTGGCCAGTGTGGGCTGGTGCGGCTTGGGGAACCCTTGGAATACCACGTTGACCGTCTTGCCGGCCAGGCCGGGGTCGCCCTTGATCACTTCGCTGACGGCGATGACCGCGGTGTCGATGCGGAACTTCACGTCCATCTTCAGCAGGTCGGCGTCTAACTCACCCGGTGTGATACGCACCACCTGACCCATGACGATGAGGTCGGATTGCTTCACCAGGGTGTCGAGACCTTCGGCGGCTTGGGTGGCGGCTGCCGGGACCAGGGCCATCAGGGTGGCGACGCACAACATCAGACGGGTTCCTGCCATCATCGGGCTTCTCCTGTAACGAGTTGGCAACGCTTATTATTGTAGATTCGGCATCCGAATTGTTCAAGTGAGCAGATGGATTTCGCGGGCGGCGACAAGGGCGGCCCCCAGCGCCACGATATATTGCGGGTTGGGGGGCACGTGTACCCGGCGGCCCAGAGCCTGCTCCAAAGCGGCCCGCACGCCGGGGTTCAGCGAGCCGCCGCCGATGAAGGCGACGCCGGCCTCCGCTTCCAGCATCGGCCGCGCCATCTGGGCGATGCGCGAGGCGATGGCCGCGTGCAGCCCGGCGACAATATCGGCCCGGTCCGCCCCCCGTGCAATGAGCGAGATGACTTCACTTTCGGCAAAGACCGTGCAGGTGGCGTTAATCGGCGCGGGGGCCGCCGCCCCAAGGCCCAGCCGCCCGAGCTGCTCCATCGAGACCTCCAGCACCCCGGCCATCACCTCCAGAAAGCGCCCGGTGCCCGCGGCGCACTTGTCGTTCATCGCGAAGTCTCGGACC
>CAZBCO010000400.1:0-6159 GCA_964490295.1 uncultured Planctomycetota bacterium | reverse complement strand
CAATAGACATCGCCGTTCCTCCGAGAAGAGAAGACTGGTACCTCCTCTATATCGACAGGAACGGCGTCTTTACTTGAGGGCTATTGGCTCCTCACAAAGTGCGAAAGTCCACCACAAATAGAAAAGCGGAAAAATAGAAGAGAGACGGTCGGGTTGCCCTGTTCAGCAAGATCAAAAGCATGATTACGGGGGAGCCGCTCTTGACTTCTGGCGGCAAACGGGGACAATCCCGCACATGAGAAATATACTTCCCGATTCCATTCCGTTGGCGGTGGTCACGCGGTCGGGCGTGTCCGACACGCTGCATCGCGGCTCGGTCGTGGTGGTGGACGAGAGCGGCTCCGTGTTGTATGAGGCGGGCGACCGCCGGACGCTTGCCTACATCCGCTCGGCGGCCAAGCCGGTTCAGTGCATCCCGGTCATCACCGGCGGCGCGGCGGACGCCTTTGGGTTCAGTGACGACGACATCGCCATCGCCTGCGGCTCGCATCGCGGCGGCCCGGAGCAGGTCGCCCAGGTGCGCGGCATGCTGCGGAAGTGCGGGCTGGACGAGGGCCAACTGACCTGCGGGAGCGGGATCGACGACAACTGCTCCGGCAAACACGCGGCGATGCTGGCCGCCTGCAAGCATCAGGGGCTGCCGCTGGAGGACTACGTCAACGCGACTCACCCGCACCAGCGGGCCGTGCTCCGCGTGCTGGCGGCGGTATGCGACCTGGCCGAGACCGAGTTCCATATCGGCATCGACGGCTGCTCGGCGCCGATTCATTACCTTCGTCTGGAGATGATGGCGCGGGGGTTTGCCAGGCTGAGCCGCGCGGATAAGCATTTTGACGGGCCGACGGCCTCGGCGGTGGAGCGCATCACGCGGGCGATGTGGGCCGCACCCGATGGGCACACCGGCGAGCCGCTCTATCGCGACGTCCTGGGCGAGGCGCCCCGGCTGCTGACCAAGATCGGCGGCTGTGGCGTCTACTGCGCCGCGGTGGTCGGCCAGGGCGTCGGGTTTGCGATGAAGGTGGACGACGGCAACAGCATCGCCATTCACCCGGTTTTTGCGGAGGTGATGCGGCGGGTAGGCGTGTTGAGCGACGCCGAGGCGGCGGAGATCACCGCTCGATTCTCGCGGCCGGTGGACAATCGCCGGGGCCAGATCGTCGGCGACATTCAACTCCTTATTTGACCGCTTGGGTTTGCGGCGGATTCGGCTATAATACAGTACCGGCAAATCAAGGAGGCCACAGATATGCGTATCGGTTCAATGGCGGTGCTGGCGGTGATATTGGGCTTGGGTGCCGTCGGGTGCTCGTCGATGAATACCCAGCGCCTGGAATTTCAGAACGACTATTTCGTGCGGGAGGCGACGGAGCGAACCTTTGCGGTTGATCGAACCTTCCCCGACGGCAGCACTGTGACCGGGACGCTGACTTATGCGATTACCGAGGTGCAATGGCCGGAGACCCTGCCTGGCACCTATGCGATGTCGGGCACCGTGGCCCGCGAACTCAAGGGGCGCATCCTCAGCCGCGAGGCGGCCATTGCTGCCGCTCCCCACAGCGCCATCAAGGCCGCGATGAACCCCGCCAACGTCGCCGAGGTTTTCACCGAAAAACCCGCCGGCCCCGGGAATCTTGTCGTCGTCGAGACCGACTGGGACAAACTGGGCGAGTTGAAGCTGCCGCTGGAGTTCACCCTCGGCAACGGACAGCCACAGCCCTTCTCCTCGGCATTACAGGGGCAGACGATGGGCTGGGCCATTGAGGTCGCGCTGGTCTGGCTCAAGGATATTCAGGTGCGCTGTGGCCTGCCGACAGGCGGCACCTATTCGCTGACAGCGATTGACGAGAGCTACGGCTGGGTCAAACTTTCGTTGCGGCAAACGCTGCCCGGCAGCGAGAACCATCGCTACGAGATGTTTTTCATGCGTGGTGACAGCCTGCAACAGATCGACGCCGAGTTGGCCGATGGCTCGACGCTCACGCTCCGCAAGCCGATGTGATTGGGCCGCTCCCCTGCTCTAACATACGCTTCTAACGCAACTTGAGCATCGCCAAGGCGATGACCGCGAACGCCGCTGCGAGTATCCACATCCGCACCGTGACTTTGCTCTCGCTGACCCCGCGATGCAGCCATGAGGAATGGAGCGGAGCTCGGTAGAAGATGCGTCGCCCCAGCAATTTGAGACCAATATAGTCCTGAATGAACGAAGACGCCCCCTCGATAACGAACACGCCGCCCGCGATGAGGAAGATGGCCTCCTGGCGAATGAGGACGGCTACCGCCCCCAGCATCGCCCCCAGGGCGAGCGAGCCGGTGTCGCCCATCATCACGGTTGCCGGGAAGGCGTTGTACCAGAGGAAGCCGGCCGTCGCCCCGGCCCCGGCGGCGCACAACACGGAAAGCTCGACCGCGCCGGGCAGGTGATGAAAGACCTCGGCGCCCGGCTCACCGATGGGGAAGAACAGCAATCCCTTTGCCAGAACGGCATCGCCGATGATGAACGCAAAGACGGCCAGCACCAGAAACATCAGTATCGACGGTACCGTGGCCAGACCGTCCATCCCGTCGGTCAAGTTTACCGCGTTGGTCGAAAGCACCATAAACACCGCGACAACCGCCAGGTTGAACAGGCCGATATCCAGCCCGCGCTTGGCGAAGGGCAGATAGACGGATTCGCGGAAGGAGGCCTCGGCAATGGGCGAGGTGGTGTCGCTGATCAGCACCACCGCCAGCGCCAGTCCCAGGGCGCCCTGAGCCGCGTATTTGACGCCGCGCGACAGGCCGTGGTCGCTGCCTCGGTGCCGCAGCTTGGCCAGATCGTCGAGCAGGCCCATCAGCCCGCCGCATATCCCCACAGTGACGGCAATGAGGAAGAACCGGCTGGACGGGTTGCACCACAGCAGCCCGGTAACCACGATGGCCAGCAGAAAGACCAGCCCGCCCATGGTCGGGACCGCCGATTTCAGGCCCGCGTCGAGCTGGCTGTAGTGCCGTTCTTGTTCACTCACGCCCCGCCGCCGCATGCCTTTGATGAACCCCGGCATGGCGAAATACACCAGCAGAAAGGCGGTCAGCCCGGCGCAAAAAGCCCGAAACGGTGCGGAGCCAAGCAGCCGAAGAAAGCGCAGCAGGTTTTCCGGGTCACTGGGATAAGCCGAGCGGTAGAGTTCATAGATCAGGTAAAACATCGCGCCCCTTCAGCGGCGGCTCCGGAGGCCGGGCCGTCACAGCGTTTTCAGCCATCCGTTCTTGAGGTGAAAGTATCGTAGCCGTAACTCGTCGCGCGTCGGAAAGGCTTGGCTTTGCCGGGTGTGTTCTGCGAGCTGCAAGATGCTCTGGCGGAATACCGACCGCGTCACGGTGCCCTCGGCCAACAGGTCCAGTCGCCCGATGAGCGCAATGGCCTGCTGGGCAAATTCCGGCCTTCTTGCGGCCATTTCGGCAACGGCGACGGCTGACTGGTGCCGCACCAGCCACGACCCCTCAACCGCCCGCTCGGCCAATCGGTCGAACGTCTCTTGCATCACGGCCACGGCTCCGAGCGCCTCGACAAAGGCCGCCTGAGCCTCCATATCTTTCTCGCGGGCCAACCGTTTCAGCAAAGCATGCTCCACGGTGCCGTCCTCGTCGCATAGTCTGGCGAGCGCCCGTGCGGCCTCCGCCCGGACCTCCCAGTAGGGGTCGGCCAGGGCGGCGGTCAGGGATTGTGTCAGTGCCGCCGAGCGATGGCCATAACAGCCCAGCATCTCCGCACAGTTCCGCCGAACAATGCCCGCTTCGCTGCGGTCCAGCAGCATTTCTTCCAGCGCCGGCAGAAGCGGCGTGTAATTTGTCTTGGCGATGATCTTGACGGCGCAGTTACGCACTTCCCAGGAATCGCTTTGGAGGAAGGCCCGCACGCGGGCTTCATCGTTGTCGGTCAACTGCGAGCAGGATGTCTGCATCTTTATGGCGGCGGCCAGTTCCGCTCGGTATCGCCGAGGCTGCAAAAGGACTTTGATATTGCGGCAGAGCAGGCGCATCCGGGGGTGCTCGGAAATCCGTTGTTTTTTGAAGCGGCGTCATGCTAGCAACTGGAGGAACAGCGTCGCAAGTTTTAATTGCAGGGAAGGCAAAGAAAGGCGGAAAACGCCACCGGAGACTCCATTCGACCGGCGGCGTATGGGAGTTCAGCGTCGCTTGCGTTTTACTTGAGCAAGCAGGCCCGCGCCGCTGAGCAGCAGGAAGAGCGAGGACGGCTCCGGCGTCGGCTTGGTCATCTCCTCAACGGTATCGGCCGTCGTGGTGCCGTTCAGCACCTGCTCCGAAAGGAGCGACATGCGCGCCCCGGACAGGTAGTAGAGCACATCCTGCGATTCGGGGTCGTCCACCACCAGGTTTCCGGCGACCGCGGCCGTCGGGCGGGTGTATTCGCCGTCGGTCGCGGAGGCGTCGAACGGGCACGGGGCATCTTCCGGCATCTCATCGAACACGATGGACACCACCGGAACGTTGGGAAGATGATCGATATCGTTCATATTCAGCGCCAGGGCCGGCGAAGCGATCATCGCCAAGGCCAGCACCATGATTGTTGCCATCAGGGTATTCAGCTTCATTTGAAACCTCTCAGTTCGCGTTATGGCCGTTCATCGTGCCGAAAGTCCAAAGCAGGATGCGGGCGTCCATCACCGGCGACATCCGTTTGATATATACCAAGTCATAGGTCAACTTGTTGCGCACATCCGCGAGGCTCTCGTCGTATTTGTATCGCACTTGAGCCAAACCGGTAATCCCTGGCTTGACCGCGAGGCGATGCTCGTAGTTCGGGATTTCGCGGCGAAAGCGGTTCACGAAGAAGGGCCGCTCCGGCCGTGGGCCGATGAGACTCATCTCGCCGCGAAGCACGTTAATCAACTGCGGGAACTCATCGATATGGGCTTTACGCAGGAACGAGCCGAGCCGGGTAATACGGTTGTCCTGCTTGCGTGCCCAAACGGGGCCGGTGGCCTTCTCGGCGTCGGCCCGCATGGTGCGGAGTTTGATAATCCGGAACAGCTTACCGTCTTTGCCCACACGAATTTGCGAGAAGAAGGCCGGCCCTTTGCTTTCAAGTTTGATCAGGGCAGCCACAAAGAGTACCACCGGCCCAAGCACCAGCAGAAGCAGCGAGGCCCCGACCAGGTCGAGAGCACGCTTCAGCTCGTGAAAGCCGCGGCGGGCAAATCGGAGCGCCAGCCCCGTGATCCCACCACCCATCACTGCTATGGTAATCGGTTCCGGCATCGGCCTTCCTCATCTTGAAACGTCTTAACTGCCAATCCAACCCTAAATACAGCAAAAAGCATGCCAAAGACCACGCAAAAATGAACAGCCTCCATTCAAAACAATGCTATCTATATCTATTACAATGGTTTATGCCCAAAAGAATTATTATTTTATGCCGGCATAGCGAGCCGCTGGGAAGGCAACATGTTGTAGAAAATCAACGCCAAAAACGCGGCTACGGAGCAAATATCGAGCTAAACACTTGTCAAATAAGGGATTATCGATGTCGCTTTTTTTAGACATTGATACGGTGATTTGTAGCCACAACAACGCTTTGCGTTGGACGTAGATATCCCCAAGCCGCCCTTACGGGCGGGCTAAAACGAACTCCCCGACCCAATCAGCATGGCCCCGCCGGCTTGAAGCCCGTGCTTCACTTCTCCCAGAGCAATTCCTCGAAGGACTGGAGTTGCACGGTCGGCCTCTGGTCGAACTGCACAGCAATGCCGTAAAATCCATTTTCGCTATGCCCGTCCGGCCAAGCTCCCACCCGGTTCTGGTGGTCCAGTTTGTCGACGCGACAGATCACGCCCGATCCCATCAGAGTAAGGTTATGCTTTTCCTCACCCGGGCCACCCGGCACGGCGATCTGCACCCAAACCGGGTCCGCTGCGTTCAATTGTCGGCCCATCGGCGCCTCGAAATAAAGCCCGCCTGAGCTGACGTTGTGTGTCACGCCCTCATGTGGCGACAGCGTATCGTCCGGGTCCCTTGAGAACCGAACCGGCAGCGAGAGGCTGAGCCTCTTATCATTGCGTCGGTCAAGGTTATCCGGAGCCATAAGCCCGCCTCCCGTTCTGGTTCGCCATCATCACGATTCCCTCCCAAATACGAGTGTCGTGCGAACAGTAAATG
>CAZBCO010000399.1:0-3142 GCA_964490295.1 uncultured Planctomycetota bacterium | reverse complement strand
CTTCACGCCCACCTATCATCCACACGAGCACCACCCACCGCAAGTTTTTCTTCATACTTGATTGACAATCCCGGGACATCGAGGTAGATTGCACTTCAGTTGGCTGAAGTGTTACAAGGGTGCAAATGCACAGAGAGAGGTGTATAATCCAATGGGTCGCCGGTCACCACGGCGGGCGGCCGCAGGTTAGCCCGGCTGGTATTTTTGCGGAGGAAGTATCATGCGAAGGATGGTCCTGGCGGCGGTGGCGGTATGGGCCTTGGGGATAAGCTCGGCGGCGCGTTCGGCGGACCTGCCGAAGGTTCGGAAGGGGCATCCGCGCATCTTCGTCCGACAAAAGGCGTGGGACGGACCTTCGGTGGAGAAGATCAAAACTTGGCTGGACCAGCCCGAATACAAGGTCAAGATGGAGAAGCTCGAAAAGTTCTCCAAGACCGGTAACGCCCGAAACGATAAACTCGCCGCTCTGTGGCTGTTCCGGGGAGATGTCGAGGCCGGCCGCGCGGCGTTGAAGCGCTTCATGCAGCAGCGAACCAGCGGCCATACCCCGTCGTATTGGGGCATCAACGACCAGAAGATGGCGCTGACCTACGACTGGCTTTACAACCACCCGGACTTTACCGAGGAGATGAAGGCCGACCGTCGGCACTACCTGAACCTGCGCTGCCAGTTCAACATCGGCTACCTCACCAACCACAAAGAAAACCCCTTCTACAGCCGCTTCTCCGGCTGCCTGGGGTCGTTGACCGCTTGCGCCCTGGCCATTGCCGACGAGCATCCCCGCGGGCAGGAATATCTGGAGGCCGCCTACAAGTTTATGGTCGAGCGGATGGGCACCATCCGCCAGGCGGAGGACGGGGCGACCAGCGGCGGGAGCTACGGCTACATGCACGAGTTCACCGACCTGGCCAACGCTATCGCCGCCTGGCGCAGCGCCACCGACTGGGACGCCGGCAAGTGGATCAAAGAACACCAAGGCAACTGGGCCGAACGCCAGATGCTGTTCCAAATCTGGATGACCTATCCCAACGGCCGCTTCGTGAAGGACGGTGATACCTGGGACCTCGACACCCGCGACTCCTCGCAGTATCGGATGAGCCTCGACGTGCTCACCAACATGTATCGGCACGGCGTAGGCCGCACGCATGCCAACAACATCTATAAGCGCCACGGGATTTACGACATCCATAACCTCTACATGTGGCAATGGCTTGTCTTCAACGACCCGGAGATACCCGCCAGACCCTACAGCGACCTGGGCCGCACCGAGGTGTTCAGCCCCGACCTGCACGGCATCGTCTGCTGGCGCAGCGGATGGGAAGACGACGCCACCATCATCCATTTCCGAGCCGGTGAAAGCCCCGACACCCACGGCACCGCCGACCAAGGCAAGTTCATCATCTTCAAACAACGCCCCCTGGCCATCAAAAACGGCGACTACATCGGCTGGAAAACCCAGGTGCATCAATACTACCGTACGCCCTGGAGCGCCAACAGCGTGGTCTTCAACCGCAAGACCGCCGACGGCAAAGCCGTCCCGATGGGCTTCCCCAAGTTCAACGCCATCAGCCACCCGAAATGGCCCAAGGGCCTGTTCTCGTGGGAGACCTGGCAAGAGCTTCGCCGCGACGCCACCCTCAAGGGCGGTAAGAACGGCCAGCCCTGGGCCTCGCTCCCGATGGGCAAGCTGATCGAACACGAGGCCAACGACCAATACGCCCGCGCCCTGGCCGACCTCACCATGCACAAGCGCCTGGTGAACGGCAAGAACGTCGGGGCGACCTGGGAATGGACCCGCGAGCTGGTCTTCCTGGGCTACAAGTACCTCATCGTGCTCGACCGCGTCAAGCCCGACAAGGGCATCGAGCATCGCTGGACGGTCCACACCACCTTCGAACCACAGGTGGACGGCCCGCTGGCCATGGCGGACAACGGCCCGGCGAGGCTCTTCTGCCGGACGCTGCTGCCCGAAGAGCCGGTGATTAAGAAGGTCGGCGGCCCGGGGAAGGAGTGCGACTGGCTCGGCAAAAACGCCCTTCCCAACGGGTGGAAATCGATCTTCAAGACCGACGACGGCAAGCTGGCCTACACCTACGCCAAGAAGGGCCAGAAAGAACCCGCCGTCCGCATTCTGGGGCCGGACTCCCAGATGGGGGCCTGGCGGCTCGACGTGGCCCCGACCGATCCGGGTGCGGAGACGGTGTATCTGCACGTGCTCTACCCGACCGACACGAAAACCGAGCGGATGCCCCCCTGTTCGCTCACGCGCGACGGCGATAAGCTCAAGGTCACCGTCGGCGACCTGAGCTACACCTTCAACCCGCCGGGCGACGGCAAGTAAGCCGATTGGCCCCGCCGCCGAGGCGCATGGGTGCGCGGGGGCGTGGGCGCGTGGGAAGCATGGGAGTCATGAGAGTTATAGGAGCATGGAGCACGAGGTAACCTTGTGCTCCATGCTCCTGCTCGTAATCCTGCTCGTACTCGCAACGTGGCACGGGCTGGAAGCACGTACCAGGGGAAACTTTCGCACACGAAGCCCGTACTATGCCCGATTCCCGTTGTCAATCTGCCATCGCGGGGATATAATACGCGCGGTTGCGGGTGTCGCTGTTCGCTTACCGAGGAGAAAAAGTAAATAATGATGACCCGTCTTGGCTATCCTGCCGACCAACGCGGCGCAATACTGCCGGGCAGCGCTTTGTCCCCCATGATGAAGCGGGGGCTGGAACGGATTGTTGACAAGGCGGCTGGGGCCGCCGACCTGTTACACGGTCGTCAGCCCGGGGAGCCCGCGCTGGCAGACTATGCTTGGGTTCTGGAGTTAGGCTCACTTGACGCCCCGCCCCCCGGCGGAACCGATGCCTGGGCCGTGGAAGTGAGCGGGAGCCAGCCGTGTGAGGTGGTCATCCGGGCAGCTACCGAGCGGGCGCGGCTGTATGCACTCTATCATATTGCAGACTGTCTCGCCGAGAGCAAGCCACCGGCGACCTGGGCCGCCCACCGCAGGCCGCTTGTGCCCAAGCGATATGCGCTCGTGACCGCGGGCTGCGTCTGGAGCTCGGTGTGCCGTCCCGATCTCTTCGACCGCGACATCGTGGAGCTGCCCGGCATGGGCTTCAACGGCGTGATTATCGGCTGCACC
>CAZBCO010000398.1:0-4629 GCA_964490295.1 uncultured Planctomycetota bacterium | reverse complement strand
GATCCCCGCCCCGTTCTTCACCGCCAGGCCGCCGCGCATCGTGCCGAGATGCGAATGATAGTCCGTGCCGTAAAACAGGTCCGGCACACAGTCGCCTTGTGAAGCTACGGCAAAGAATCCACCCATAGTATGTGCCCCGTGTTCAGGAAAAAAGAAATTCGTTGTGAGAAGCCGCCACGCATCGCGGATACCTGGGAGCCGTTGAACGGTTGCTCGTTGTTGGCCAGAGTGTATCCGGCCGAAGCGGCGTTGGCAAGGAAAAATCGAAAGCGGGCCGAGGTCTCGGTCAGCCCATCAGGACCTCGACCTGGTGAACGCCCTTCATCGGCGGGATGCGATGGCCTTCCACCGGGCGGCCGTCCACGCGGATTTCCTTCACGCCGGTCTCTACGCCGTCGGGGTTCTTCACCGTGATGTGGAACTCGCCGCCGCGCCAGCGGCGCACCAGGCGATACTCGGTCCAGCACGGCACACACGGGGCGATGGTCAAGGCGTCGTAATCCGGCACCACGCCGAGCATCCATTCGAGGGTGCGGCGATACCAGGCCAGCGAGCCGGTGAAGTTGGTGTAGAGGTGCTGGCCGAAATGGGGATGGGCCTTGCCCACCGCGAAATTGGTCTGCTGGTGCAGCGGGGCGGTGGTGATGTCGGGTACCGAGGCGGAGGGCATCGTGGCCTTGAAGGCCCGATAAGCCTTTTGGCCCAGGCCGGCTTTGAGCATCGCGGCGATGAAGAAGCTCTGCCCGTGGGTGTATACCGCGCCGTTCTCGAACATGCCCGGAGCCATGTCGGCGATGCGGCCAACGTGCTTGCTGCGGGCGGTATAGGGCGGGTCCAACAGCAGGTGCCCGATGGGCGTGTCGAGCTTTTCAAGCGAGCGAACGACCGAGCCGACACGCCCGGCGGCAGCCGCGACGCCGCTCATCAGCGCCCAGGTGTTGACGTTGAGTTGAATCTTTCCCTCGGTGTTATGCCGCGAGCCGATGGGCCGCCCCTTGTCGTCAAAACCGTATACATAGTACCGGCCGTCCCAGGCGTTCTCGTTGATCTGGGTGGTCATGGTGTCGATACAGGTGCGCAACTTGCGGGCGTTGGCCTTGTCGCCAAGATGCTCGGCGAGCGTGAGCAGCTCGCGGCTGAAGTAGACCACGGCCATCGAGAGCCAGACGCTGACGCCCTGGCCGCCCCGGCCGATGCCGTCTAGGGCATCGTTCCAATCGCCGTGTCCAACCAGACACAAGCCCTTTTGTCCACGAAACTTATAGCAGCTCATCAAACCGCGCATCACGTGCTGATAGACCGTGCCGGAGGTCTTGGAGCGCAGGTAGGGCACCCGCCGCTTGAGCAGGGCGAAATCGCCGGTCTCGCGCAGGTATCGCACCAAGGTGTCCACCATCCACAACGGGCTGTCCATGTAACGCCGCTCGTCGTGGCCGCCGCCCTTGAACCGCTCATACTGGCGCACCGCCCGCCCGTCGGGGAACTGATAGCGCAGCGCGTTGAGGAACTCGGTCTTGACGAACTTCGGATCAAACGGCGCGATGCTCATCAGGTCCTGTAACACGTCGCGGTAGCCGACCTTATCGAGCGCCCGGACGAAGCGTGCCGTACAACTGGCTTGATATTTCGACCAGACATTGAAGAATCGGTCGAACTCGGCGTCCCCGGTCGAGACCAGCTCGGCCTTGACTTTCTCCGACCAGTCGCCCTGCAGCCGCCGGAACTCCTTCTGCACGGCCCCTTTACGGCGGAAGTACTTCGTGCGCAGGGCCTCCAGGTCGGCCCGCCGGGCGGTAGCTTCCGCATCGGTCTTACCCACGATGATGCTCAGCGAGGCCCGGCCCAGAGCGGGCAGCCGCAGCGAGAAGTGCATCGCACCCACCAGCCCCATGTAGGGTTGCACGCCGGGCGAGTTGGAGCATTTGCCCCGCATCGCCGCATAGGGCAGCACATATTTCGCCGCTCCGCTGGTGAACGCCTCGGCGGAGAGGTCGAACGATTTGTACTTCTGGCCGGCCATCATAAAGCCGGAGCGCGGGGCCTTGTTGTTCTGGTCGTTATTCACCGCCACCAGCGTGTTCAAATCGCGGTGAACCTCGCCGCCGCACACCACCCGCGGGTCGAAATAATACCCCGGATAGCTGTCGATGCCCCATTTCACCCAGGTGAACAGGTCGACCACGCGGTCCCGGTCTTCCAGGTTTCGCAGCGAGATGTTCCAGATTTCGGCGGCGTCGTCGATGGGGACGAATGACAGGATACGCGATTCGATCTGGTTGCGAATGGCCGAGACCACCGAATAGCCGAGGCCCTGGTGGCACTCATACTGATCATAGCGTCGGTCGTGCGGGTCGGTCTGGGGGATGGCGTGCCAGCAGAAATAAGGCTTCCAGTCCTCATCGCGGAAATTGCCTTCGGGGCGCGTCTCGCGCAACACAAACCCGCGGAAATCCTCCGGCTTCGGAGCCGTGGCGACATAGTTGCGGTCGCCGTGCGAGGTGATGGTGCCCGCCAGAACGGCATCCACCGAGCAGAACCCGCCGCCGTACTGGTCCCAGAAGGACCCGAACATATCCTTGTTGCGCGGGTGGTTCGAGGTCATCAGGTGCAGATAGGGCCGCGGCGTGCCCAGCTTGTGGATGACATGCTCGCCGCCCACGATGAAGCCGTCGTCGGTCACATCGTGAAACGAGCTGTAACGCTTGCTCAGGGCCTCGATCTGGGACTTTTTCAGCCCGTCCATCGGGGGCAGACCGGCCTGCAAATTCTTCCGACAGCGCTTCACCAGCGCGTCCAGCCGACGGCGCTCGTCGCGCGTCTCAACATGCTTCAGGCGGCCCAGAGGAGCGGGGACGATACCGAGAAGTTCAGGGAATTGCTTTGACATAGCCGAGGAGTATAGAAAGAGCTTTCGCCGAAGTCAAGAACCCTTCGCCCAAGAGTGGTTTTCAGGTTGACAAACATCCCCCGCCGAAGCAAAATACCCGCACCCCCCGAGGGCGCTGCGGGCGATGGGGCCAATCCCGTCGATAATGGATCTCAGTAGGAACTTGCCTGGGGGCGAATGGCGTTCGCTGTAAACGAGAAGAGGAGGATGTGAGATGGGTCGATCGGATGGTGCGGGAACGATTGCGGCGGTTATCGCGGGGGGACTTTTCGTCGCCTTCATCGCCTTTGTGGTCGTGCTGTTGCTGATTAAAGTGCTTTGGGCCTGGACTGTGCCGGACCTTTTCCCCGGTGCGGTGGAGCAGGGCCTCATTGCCGGGTCGATCTCCTGGCTGGCCGCCGCCAAGATCGCCATCTTCGTCGCCATCCTGTCGGGCATTACCGGCGGCCGAAGGCGTTAGAGAGAGCGTAATCCTTCACCCGAATGAAGGATTATGGCCGCGCCGTTTCAGCGTGCGCTACGCGGATGTCAGAAGGTGTTTTTATGGACAAGCCCGTCGCGCCGGGACAGATAGGTGCGGGTTAAGTTGCCGGACGTGCGGCTTGAGGGTATTTCCGTCCGCGGGTTGCGGCCGTTTTATGGGATTCAAACAGCGTTGTTTATGGCCTTATCCAAGCCCGTATGAACCGGGTTCGTTGAAAAGGAAGACGCGAGATGGAACTGGAATTCAAGAAGGATTTTGACGCAGCGGTACAGCAGTGGAGGGCATTCTGGCAGGGTGAGAATACCCGGGCAGCGGTGTATGCCGAACTGCCGAAGCCGGGTGTCACCCCGGTCGCCAGGCCGAGATATGCGTCCGGAGCGACCGAAGATTTCGAGCCGATCATTGACCAATTGCTGGCGTGGGCAGAAACGCATGATTTCCTTGCCGATGCCATACCGTTCTATTACCTGGAGTTCGCGGCGGAGCATTTTGCAGCCCTCTTGGGCGCGGACCTTAAGTTCAGTGAAACCGAACCCGGAGGATGGACTATTCCCTTCGTTCGGGACCTCGAACACGCGGAGATTGGTTTCGACCGTGACGGGTATTGGTGGAAGCGCACGGTCGAGTTCGCCGAGGCACTACGAGCGCGGTGTGACGGGAAGCTGCTTATCGCGTCCAACACCCTGGTTGCCAATGTGGATGCGTTGGCGGCGGTTTACGGGGCCGATAACCTTCTCATCGCCATGGTCGAGAACCCCGACGCCGTTCATTCGGCCCTGGAACAGATAGACCGAGCTCACGAGGAAATCCTTGAGGCCTTGGCCAAGCTGCTCGACTACCCCCGGTTTGGCAGCATCAATCGTCATGGGATGTACTCCCCCGGCCGCATCAATGTGCCCCAGTGTGATTTTTCGTGCATGATCAGTCCGGCCATGTTTCGCGAGTTTGTGATGCCCTATCTCAAGCGAGAAATGCAGCGCCTGGATGCCGTGGAGTATCACCTCGACGGCCCCGACGCCATCAGGCACCTGCCGGAGCTTTGCAGCATTGAGGATTTGGGAGTGATCCAGTGGGTGCCCGGTGCCGGCGAAGCGGCCGAACGCGATTGGAGTGATTTGTACAAACGCATCGATGATTTGGGCAAGGGGCAGTTACGCTATGCAAGAGCGGATGAGGCGAAGCAGCTTTGGCAGGAATGTCGGACGCGCAAGCTGTATTTGAACCTTAAAGGCCAGTCGCAAGCTGAAATCGAAGACTG
>CAZBCO010000397.1:0-16964 GCA_964490295.1 uncultured Planctomycetota bacterium | reverse complement strand
AATGAAATACCTCATCGGCGTGATGGTTCTGGCGTTGGCGACGGCGGGCTGTGGTGTCACGCGGGAGATGAATGATGTCCCGGCAGAAGACCATTGGACGCGCTCCCCTGTGGTGGTGCCTCTGGCCAAGGTCTCGCGCGGCGTTCAGAACATCATAGTCTCCCCGTTTGATATTCCTGCCACGATAACACGGGTTTCCGGGGAGCGGGACGATTTCGGACAGGCTCTGCTGGCTGGCTCTTTAGAGGGCGTCTGTAATATGGTAGTCCGTATGTTGGCGGGCGTAACCGAGGTGCTCACCTTTCCAGTGGTGAGCCACTCGGACCCGATGTATCAGAAGCCGCTGGGGCAGCGCGCCACACCAAGCTATCCGGACGTCATCCCATAGTCCGGGCTGGGGCTTGTCAGGGAGTCATCTCCAATTCGCTGAGCTGGCGCCTGGCCCACTGGTGGTACTGGTTGCCTTCGGGGACGTATTCCAAGACCTTTTTGAATAAATGGATGGCCTGCTCGGTATTGCCCTCGTGGCGTAAATCACGCGCTCGGCTGTAGGTAATTTTGGCCACGTGGAGCAGGTTGGCCAGGCCGTCTTTGCCGATCGTGGCGCGGGGATCCCATTTCATCGCAAGCAGATAGAGCTTTCTGGCTTCCTTGGGCTTCTCGGCCCGCAAAGCAGCTTCGGCGCGGCTGTTGTAGTCCTCGGCGATATCTCGTGCCCGGCGCTTGAGCGAGGCCAATGCGTTGACGGATTGGCGGTTATAGGCGTTCTTGGGCGAGTCTTCCTCGGCCTGCACCGCCAACCACTTGGCCTGAGCCAGCTCCCAATCCTTGGCCGTCTCGGCGTCCTGGGCCTCCTTGACCAGCCGCATCACGTTTTCGATACGCGAGCGCAGCCCATAAAGCCCGGTCAATTGATTCTTGGTGATGGTGTCGATGGCTTCCGGCCCGCGCCCTGTTTCATATTGCATCAGGGCTTTCGAGCGCACACCCTCGGCCTTGATCTCTTCTCGCTTCTGGGCGATCATCTGGCGAAGTTCGACCTTCTTCTGGCCAATGGGGCCGCTGTCCTCGATCCCATCCAACAGGCGGTCCGCCGCTTGGAGTGAGGGCAGGGTATGTTCGCGCATCCGCATGTGGGCGGAGCGGAGCACCGCTTCTTCGCGCTTGAACTTCTCGGCGCTGCGGATGCCCCGGTCGATATCGGCCTTCTGGGCGGTGGTTGCATAGGGTTCGGCCTTACGGAAGCCGGCGATGGCCCGGTCCCACTGCTGGGCTTGAAGGGCGCTCTGGCCGGCTTTAAGGTGTTTCGTGAACGCAGCGGTGACGGATCGGGCGATCTGGGGGGCGTATTTTTTACGCACCAGGCTGTCTTTGGGCAGCTTGGCAAACTCTGCGAGGGCTTGCTCCGGCTCGCCGGCATTGAGCAGCTTGACCGCGTTGGCGGCGTCCGCTTCCTGACGTTGCAGATCAAAAATGCGCTTCCGGCGGTCGGTGGCAAAGCCCAGTACCTTCGACGTGCTGCGCGGGTTATCCTCCAACTGGCGCAAGGGGGTCTCGACGAGTAACCAGTTGAACTCGTCAAAATCCTTCCCCGATTCCTGCCAGGCCTCGGCCACTTGCAGGAGCGCGTCGGCGACCTGCCAGGTGGGGCGCCCCTTCTGAGCGGTCTTCAAATCGGTGACGGCCTTGTCGAAATTGCCGGAGGTCATCTGTTGGATGCTGTCGTCGACCAAGCTGTTATAGCGGGCCCTGGGGAACTGGTCGACGGGCAGCGGGTCGATCTCGGTATTCGTCGAGGTGAATGCCAAGGCAATGATCATCAGCACGGCCACGCCGATGGCGGCCCAGATGAGGTACTGATTGCGCTTCCCGGCGGACGCATCGCGTTCGGCATAGTAGCCGCTGAGGTCGGTGGAGGCACGTGCCCCGCGGGGGACCACTTCGATCTCGCGGTTGGTGCGCGGGTCGCGAAGGAACATG
This sequence comes from uncultured Planctomycetota bacterium, assembly GCA_964490295.1. Classification (GTDB taxonomy): domain Bacteria; phylum Planctomycetota; class PUPC01; order PUPC01; family PUPC01; genus CAZBCO01. The sequence continues at coordinate 14,984 of CAZBCO010000397.1, read as the reverse complement.
TGCCCGTCACGAGCCACCACTTCGGGTTGGAGCGACTGTGGGGATTGCGGGGCGTAGGCTTGGGGCACGAACTGGCCGTCTGCCGGGGTTACGTCCTCGCCAGGCTCCTCCTGAAAATTAATCGGAGAATCATCAGGAGCGGGGGGTTCGACCGGGCGGGCCTCGGCCCGCTGGTTGCCGGGTTCATAGTCAAACGTTGCCGCATGGCCATCGGCTTGGGGTGGAGCGCCTTCGGCGTCGTTCATGTCCAGTACCAGCCGATAGCCACCCAGTGAAATCTCGTTGCCATGTTCCAGCACGCAGGAGGTGACGGGGTTGCCGTTCACCATGGTGCCGTTGGCGCTGCCCAGGTCGCGGATGGTCACCACGCCGTTTTCGACATAGACCTGGAGATGGCGCTTCGAGACATTACGGCCCGGCACACAGATATGGCAGGAGGGATGACGCCCGATAATCGAGCTGCCCTCGCGTAGCGGGTAGGACTGGGGCACTCCGCCCTCGTTGGAGGTCAATCGCATAGGTCTATCCGCCCCTTCGCAGTTGGTCAACGGTTCGGTTGAAGATAATGGTCAATTTCTGATGCATCTCGTCGTTGGGGTCAGGCACCAGTCGAATCAAGTCTTCCCACGCTCTGGCCGCGGCTCGGCGGTCGTTGTCACGGTAGGCGGCCCGTGCCTCGGCCTTGATGCTTCCAAAGGCTTCATTCAGTAAGGAGCGTGCCTGGCCGCGAATCTGGTCGGCCTCTTGCTGGATTCGTGTCGCAGCCGCGCTGGGGGCTCGTTGGGCGTAATCATAGGCCAGGCTGCATTGCTCCATCGCCAAATGCCACTTGCGGTTCTTCAGGGCGGCCTTGCCCTTTTCCAGCATCGTGTTCGCCCGGCTGAGGCACTCCGCCGGGGTGAGGTGCGGGTCAATACGATCCCGCTCGACAATGCCGCGAACCAGAATGCGCACCGTGGCTGTTTGCCCGGTTCGCGAGAACAGCTTTACATCCGTGTAACCGGTCTCGTGGCCGATGACCGTGGCCATAAACCCGATATCATCCAGCTCAAAGCTGGCGATATTATCGTTCAGCACACGGGCGTTATCGTAGTATTCTCGATGGTCGATATAAGGCACCATCGCCCGGCCTTCTTTGCGTACCCGAATGCCGAGGTCAATGACCTTGGTTTCGCCCACGCGGACAATCACCGGCTTGATATCCGAGTCGGGCAGGTCGCCTCCGGCAAGGTTCCACATCAGGACGCCAACCGACAAAATCAGAACCATCAGGGCGGTGTATTTGAGGGCGCCGCGCGCCCCGGCCACCGCCGCTTGTTCTTCGGCTCCTGGGCCATGCCCCGGTTCGGGTTCAGGCCCGGGGCCGAACAGGTCATCGAGGAGAACCGGGCGCTCACCGGGGAGGGCTGCCCCGGCCTGCTGCATAGGAAAGGCGCCGTCCTCTGGTGGTGGAGCGGACTGGGTAGCGAGCGGAGCGGAGGGCGCCGGTGGCTCTTTGGGCGTATCGCAAACAAACTCAAACGCTACATCGCCGAGTTCAAAGCGCTCGCCATTTTCCAGGACAATCTCGCGTAACTCTTTTCCATCAAATAGGATACCGTTTTGGCTGCCTAAATCCGTAAGCCGGCAGGTCCCGTTTTCAAGTTGAATCCGGACGTGCTGACGAGAAATGGACTGGTCGCGGACACAGAGGTCACAACTGGAACTCCGGCCCAGAATGGCCGGGTGGTCCGGCAACGGATACTCCGTTCCGCTCAATTCGGTATTAATGGCTCGGAATCGTGCGTTGGCCATAATCCACCTGTCAGGGCGATGTCACGGGCGTGGGGCGAACGATGCGAATTCTGGTGCCCGGTTCCATCTCTAAACGCTTTGCCGCCCCTGCATTCAATTCTATCACGCTGTCCGCTGCCAGACAAGCCGATAATCTCGTCGGGCGAAGCGCCTCGACCACTTTGCACACCTCCATAGCCTCGGTCAAATAGACCAGGTCGATAGGGAATTGCATTCCCAAGGTGTGAATGATGCGGCATTTCGGAAACCACATCCCTTCGGTGTCCCCCAGGCCGGAAAAACCAAGCAGGCCGCGCATCCGCTCTCGGGCCCCTTGGGGGATATGCAGCGGGTCGATCAAGGTTCGCCCGTCGGGGACGCTTTCGGCTCGGGTTGTCAACGCCATGGCAGCAATTTGTTCTCGATAAGAATCTGGAGCGCGACTGGGCCGAGGATGATCAGAAACACGGTCGGGAAGATAAAGAGGATGAGCGGAAGCAGAATCTTGACGGGGGCTTCCATCGCTCGTTTCTCGGCGATCTGCTCGCGACGAACGCGCATCTGCTCCGACTGGATACGCAGGATAGGCCCGATGCTGGCGCCCAGCTCATCGGCCTGAATCAGCGCTCCGGTGAAATTCCCCATCTCCTCCAGCACCACCCGGTCGGCCATCTGGCGCAGGGCTTCTGAGCGGGGCTGGCCCATGTGAATCTGGCGCAGCAACTCGCGCAGCTCGTCGCCGAGGGGTGTGCCTTCGATTTTGGTCACAATTCGACCCAGGGCGGAGGTGAAATCCAAGCCGGCCTCGACCGAGAGCGTAAGCAGGTCGAGGGCAAACGGAAGTGCCCGGAAGATTTGGGTCTTCCGCTTCTCTTCCTGGGCGCGGAGCCACACAATCGGCCAGAAGAAGCCGCAAACGGTGCCCGCCACCAGCATCAGCGTCCACCCGGTCGTGACCATCGACATCAGGCCGACGCCAAGCCCCAGCAGGGAGCAGAGCAGCACCAGGCCGAGGAACTCGTCGGGCTTGATGCCGTGCGGGCCGCCCGCGGCGATCAGGCTGCGGCGAGCTTTCTCGTGCATGGTCAGCAGCGGCGAACGCCGCTCGGTGCGCTCAAACACCGCCTGGGCACGCAGCGTATAGTAGCGCACCAGGACGCCAAGCGGCCGGGCAAAGGCGAGCAGCAGCCGCATCAGGGGGGAGGCGATCTTCTGGCGGCGCTCATCGTCCAGACGCGTCGCCTCCATCACCTCCCGCTTCATCTGGTAGAGCGACCAGACCAGAAGGAAGGCGCTGCCCGCGCCGGCGATCATCAACACGCTCATCATCAATTTGTCGCTCATACGCGGCCTTACACGTCGATATCGACGATCTTCAGAATGGTGAACACGCCCATCACCTGCAGGATGACGATGACGGCAATCAAGACCCAGCCCTCCGGCTCGGTATAGACATAGCGCATCATCTCAGGGTTGACGTAGTTGATCGCCAGCCCCAGCAGCGGGGGCAGAGAGCAGATCAGGCCGGCCTGCCACTTCCCCTGCGCGGTCAGGGCCTTGATTTTGCCATAGAGCCGGTGGCGTGAACGGATGGTCGCCGCGATGTTCTCAAACACCTCGGTCAGGTTGCCGCCCACGTCACGAGAGATGATGATCGCCGTGGCCACCAGGTCCAGGTCTTCGCTCGGCATCCGCTCCAACAGGTGGTTCAGGGCATCCTGCATGCTCACGCCGAAACGCAACTCCTGATTGAGCAGGCGGAACTCCTGGCTGATGGGGTTGCCCATCTCGCGCTGCACCATCTCGAAGGCCTGATGCAGGCTGAACCCGGCCCGAAGCGAGTTGCTGACGTTCATCAGAGCGTCCACCAGTTGCACGCGGAACTTCTGATCGCGATGCTTTTTCAGCATTTTTATCGCGATGGTCGGGGCCGTAAAGCCGAACAGGCCGACGATAATCCCCCAGGCCACGCTGCCGAAGGCCAGCCCGACCAGCAGGCCGACGGCAATGGCCGAAGCGAAGGACAGGTAGATGAGGTGCTGAATGGGCAGCGTGAGGTACATCGCGTCGAGCGTCCGGCCCGCTCCGTGAACATAGCGCTCCTCATAGCTCTGCCAGCCGCTGCTGAAGAGCTGGAAGCCGCCGAGGACAAAGAGGCACGCGGCCCCGGCTCCGGCGAGAAGGATAATCACGACGACAACGGTGTCCATAGTTTCCGTCAATCTCAAGGGCGTTGGCGGGCCGAAGCCATCGCCAACCTAACCGGTGGCAAACATCTGCATATCGACCTTGTGTCCGCGCTTGCGGAGTAAATGCACAAATTCAGGAACCACGCCGGTGGACTTGTGTGTCCCCAGAACTTCGCCTTTCGGCCCGATGCCGGTCTGGTCGAACTTGAACACCTCTTGCAGCGTGATGATATCCTGTTCCATCCCGGTGATCTCGGTCAGCGAGGTTACTCGGCGTTTGCCGTCGCTGCTTCGGCTGATCTGGATGATCATATCGATGGCCGAGGCGATCTGATCGCGGATGGCCCGCGTGGGCAGTTCCATCCCGGCCATCAACACCAGCGTTTCGAGGCGCGAGAGGCAGTCGCGCGGCGCGTTGGCGTGGATGGTGGTCAACGAGCCGTCGTGCCCGGTGTTCATCGCCTGGAGCATGTCCAGGGCTTCCGCTCCGCGGCACTCGCCGACGATGATCCGGTCGGGCCGCATTCGCAGGCTGTTGATCACCAACTGCCGAATCGGGATGGCCCCTTCGTTTTCGATGTTCGGCGGCTTGGATTCCAGCGAGACGACGTGCTCCTGCGGCAGCTTGAGCTCGGCGGCATCCTCGATGGTCACAATCCGCTCATTATGGGGCACATAGGCCGAGAGCACATTGAGCAGCGTGGTCTTACCGGAGCCGGTTCCGCCGGAGATAAGGATGTTGCGTCGGTGTTCGACACAGAGCTTGAGGTACGCCGCCATCGGGGCGGTGAGCGTATTGAATTCGATGAGGTCTTTAATCGTGAATGGTTCGGCGGCGAACTTTCGGATGGTGATTACCGGGCCGCTGAGCGAGAGCGGGGGAATGATGGCGTTGACGCGCGACCCGTCGGTCAGGCGGGCGTCCACCATCGGGCTGACCTCGTCAATACGCCGCCCGATAGGGGCCAGGATGCGGCGGATGACCTCGATCACCTGGCGGTCGTCGGTGAACCGCTTCTCGGTCAGCTCGAGCTTGCCCTTGCGTTCGACGTAAATCTGCCGCCAGCCGTTGACCATGATTTCATCGATGGTTGGGTCGGCCAACAGGTCTTCGATCGGCCCGAGGCCCAGAGCCTCGTCGGCGACTTCCTTGATCAACGCCCGGTTCGACAGCCAGACGGGAATCTCGTCGGACAGCTTGTTGATGACGTTTTCGATGACCTTTTCGGTGCGGCGGCGCACCTCCTCGGGGGCCACCTTGCTCATGTCCATGTGGCGCAGGTCGAGGTCCTGGATCAGGCGGTCGTGAATTTTCCGCTTCAACTCGGGCGGCGTGTAGTGTGCTTCGTCCTGGGCCGGTCGCGGGGGAGCGACTTGGGCGGTGGCAGGCTTCTGGGCGGCTTCCGGCGGTGTGGCTGCGGCCGTGCCTGCGCGTTCCTGCGCCTCGTGGAGCACCAGGGTAAAATCGCCCAGTTGAATGACCGCTCCGTCGGGCAGGGGGGTGTCTCCGCCGATTCGCTGGCCGGCGACATAGGTGCCGTTGCGGCTCTTCAGGTCCCGTACAAAAGTCCGGCCGTTGACCGTCAGCAGTTCACAATGCTCCCGCGAGATATTCACCCGGTCGAGCACCAGGTCACAGGTTTCCTTCTTGCCGATGACGAAGCGCGGCTTGGCGATGGGGATGCGGCGTTGGCTGCCGTCTCGGCGATCTGTAATCATCAGGTACGACACGGTGGGCACTCCCTTCGAGTCATTCCGGCGTCGACGGGATGGTGGGCCGCTCTTCCTGGGCCGCCTTGCGAATGATCGTGTCGAGGTTATCCAGCGAAATCTTCTCGATTGCCGACGGGTCTGTGGCGGTGGGGTCTGCCGGCCCGCGAATGACCAGGTGCATTTTGCCCTGGTCGGCCAGAAAGGCCAGCAGGGTGGCCTGGATCGGCTTGGCCTGAAGCGTGACGGTGGAGTACGAGGCGATATCCCGGCGCTGCCGGGCGGAGTCGAACTGCGTCACCTCGCGGGCGTGCAGGTCCGTGGCCACCACCCGCATGTTGGTTAAGACCTGTTGTGTGACGGGTTTGATCTGCGAGCTGCGTTCGTCGCGGACACGCAAGGTGACCAGCACATCAACAATGGTGCCCGGCAACAGCCGCCCGGCGGCACCGGTCACCTTGTCCACCGGAATGGCGATCTGGCGATAGCCGACCGGCAGCCCGGCGGCCGGGTTTTCGATGATGGACCGCGACCGGAAGTGCGACCAGAGCAGCGGCTCGTCCGCCTGTACGTTGGAAGTCAACGGCTGGCCGAGCACACGGGGGAGGTCCGAGGTCAGGATCACGCCGCCGTGCTTGACCATGCGCACGTCAAACTGGTCGTCGATGACCATGTTGGTGCGCAGCGTCTCGCCCGAACGGATGTTGGTGGCGGCGACCACCACGGGCACCAGGGTTTGCTTCCCCCGCATGGCTTGTTCTTTCTGGAACAGATAGCTGCGGATGCCGATGGCGGCGATAATGGCCAGAGCGATGGCCACGGCCAAGGCGACTTTGGATTTCACGGTTGCCCTCCAGATAGCAGTGGGCCGTCAGGAACGCGGGTCAAAGGGCAACGCCCTCCGGAAGCCAGCGTCGCTCGGCCCAGAAAACAAACACCATCATCTTACCGGTTTTCGGGTCTTGGTCAACAGCGACCAGACATTGCTCGTGCTCGCGCGAGAAAGATAACAGGGCGTGCCCGGCAAAATGGCTGGTGAGAAGACGGCTCGAAGCCGCGCGTTCGGTCCAGCCACGCTCGGTCATGTCCGCACGAAAATCATCGGCCAGCGCTCCGGGTGCGCCCCAGGCCTCGTAAAAGTTCATGACCGAGGGCACGCCGCCCAGATTTTCGATACAAAGCTGACGGGTGGAGCGTCCCGGTCGGGGCACATTGGGTGGCTCGCGTCCCGGGCAGTCGCCCTCGACCGGCCGCGTCTCCGGGCGGGCGGGCATTGCCCCGATGAAATACTCGCATCCGCCCGAATCGGGGTTGTCGTAGGCCACCACGCCGACGGTTTGCTTGTGACGGTTCACATAGGCGAAGGTCGCCGCATCCTCGCCCAGGGCCGCGAGCATCGGCGGATAGGCCCCTTCAACCTGCAAGCCTTCGTCCCGTTCGCGATGCTTGAACTCGGCGACGACCTCTCTGGCCGGGCGCAACGAAGTGTAATGGCCGAATCTCGTTTTCTGTCCGTTGAAGCGAACCTCATAGGATCGGATGAAGGTTGATCCGGCAACGGGTTCCAGCACCGGTGCCCCGGAATCCAGTTGGAAAACGGAGGAGGTGCCCATAATCGCCTGGCTCTGAACCACGGCCAATGTGATCAGGCCGGCAGCCACCAGGGCGATGAGTGCCACACGTTTCAAAATGTTGTTCTTGACGGGATGCATCGTTAACGTCCTCGCCGTCAGTTCGGTTCCCAGAAGGCCTGGTCACCGGAGAAATCAGGATAATGGGGCAACGTGCCCGATTCCGGCATATTGCTGCTGCCGGTTAACGTGTCGATCTGGTGCGTCATTCCCAGCGGCGGGCTTACGACCTCGCGATGGTTCGGCGTCCGCACCACGGTGCGGTAGTGGGTGTTGAGTTCCGCGGCGGTGAGCTGCCAGCGCCCGACGGTGATGTAGCCAGGCTCGTACACATAGCGCAAGTCGGCACTGCGGCGTTCCTGCCAGCCCTGCATCAGCTCCGTGACCAGTTCCGGGATGTTGTCTTCGCGCAGGCGATGGCGGGCGACGTAGCGACCGTCCGCCGACAGCGTCTCGCTCTGGTGGGTCGAGACCACAAAGCGGAGTTGCCCGCCTTCCATCACGTAGCGTCCGCTGGCATAGGTGGAGTAGATGGGTTCGGACATCTCGTCGAAGACCTCGCGGAGCTCGCCCGCCTCCGGAATATCGGCGGGCAGGGGACTGGCCTCGGCCAGTTCCAGTTCACCGGCGTGCCCGGTGTAGAAGGTCGCGCTGACTGTGCCTTGGATGGCTTGCCCCTCGCTCTGGTCGCCGTCGGCGGACACCGCGTATTCCGCCCCGAAGTGCGTCCGCGTTTTGAAAACGGATAGATGGCCGACGTACATCATCGCCAGGAGAATCAGGAGAAACACGGGCAGCAGAATGATCAACTCGACCACCGAGCTTCCGTGTTGGCGATGGCGTTGTAAGCAGAGCATACCGCCTCCTTAGTGGTCGATCGCGTCCGGCAGATCGGGCGAGGTGTGGTCGAACGTTCTGCCTTGCCGGTCGGTCATGCTTCGGAACTTGGCCGGCACATCGTCGCGCGCCCGTCGGAACTGGTCGAACTCCTCGGCGGGGTCGGGGTCGTGCCACGTCGCTCCGCCGTAGGTGCGGGTCAGCCAGGTATAGCTTCCGCCCGCCAGGCCGCGCCATACGAAGTTGGTGCCGGTATCCGGCGGGATGCTGTCGATGTGCTCGCCCTTGACCGACTCGCGGGTCGAGACCAGCATTCCCGTCCAGACCGGTTCATACAGGTTCTGGAACCCACGATCGACCCAGGTGCTGATCTCGGCACTGGTCTCGAAGGTGGCGCGCCAGTTGGGCGTGGCCAGGGTGGTGTCCAGAAACGCGGCCCGGGCCGAGGCGATGGCAAAATAGCCCCACGGCGGGTTCTCAAACAGATTGAACCGCAGGACGCCCTTGTTCCCGCCGGAGAGCACCGGCTTGTCTTTATCGCGCCAGACCGCCACGTTGATGCCGAATTTGAGGAAGTCATCGGTGAGCCGCATCGGACGCGGGATGCGGGCCAGATCGATGCTCAAGTATTCGCGGTTGTTGCGCCCGTACATGTCGCTGACAAAGCGGCGGACATAGGGCTGGCCGTCGGGGCCGATGTAATTGGTGAACTGCGGTGCCCAGGACGGCCGCGACTGGTGATAGTCCTCCGGCCCGGTCAGCGTCCCGGTTTCGGGATTGAACCATTGGGTCCAGGCGGGCAGTGCCGAGGCATTGGCCAGGGTGTACGGATCGTTGTCCTGCACGGCATGATGGGCCAGGCGGCGGAGGCTGTCCTCGGCGAGGTACGAGGCATTGGACACGTATTCGTAAATCCAGAAGTTTTCGCTGGGATTGGGCCATTGCATCCGATGGCGCGTGCCCCGTTCGCTGAGAATTCGCCAGCGGCCGTCGGCGTCGGCGTTGGTCAGGCCGTTGACCACCAGCGTGGGCTGCGCCCCCATGTCGTCAATGACGAAATGCGCCGGCCCGACGGTCGCTTCGATGCGGACGCTGTCGGAGCGGAGCGTGATGCCGGTGCCCCCGACGCGGATGTGGTCGGGAATGGTGAACTCCAACGCCCCGATACGGATCCGGTTGGGCAACTCCAGCGAAGCATTGCCGGGCAGGGCGATGGAACTTGAGCGCTGGACAGGGATCACCTTGCCGCCGACCGCGATCTGGTCCACGTCGCCGGGGATCGGCACCCAGGCCGAGCCGTCCCACTGTTCCAGACGCCCCTCCGGGCCGCGACGCACGCCAACCGAACCGCCGGGCGTTACGGTGATTTTGAAGCCGCCGTCGCGGAACGGCTCGTACTCGACGCGTACATCTTCCGAAATCGCGTCAATGGCCCAGCCGATTCCGGGCAGATAGCGGCAGTCAAGATTGGCCGGGTTCGGCCCGGTCACCTTGGCGATGACATGGTCTTCAGTCGGGCGGTTGATATCGAGTTCCTGCGCTCCGGTGGTGAGGATGTAATGGTTGGGGCCGATGCGTCGAGCCTCGATCTGCACCCCGTCGGTGCTGGTTATCCGCCAGTGGTCGGGGTTCAGCCGCCGGATTTCAATCATATATCCGGTGTTGGACACAATATGCCAGCCGTTATTGGGGTTGATCTGGTCGATATCCAGCCGCAGGTAGCCGCCCTGGTGCGGCAGGAAGGTGAAGTCCGGGAAAATAGCGATGGCCTCGATGCCCTTGGACTGGCCGTCAGCCAGATGGCTGGCGTTCTCGATTGCCGTGCGGCGCATCTCACGTTTGACCAGCAGGTTGGCGCTCAGGGCGACCGAGCGTTCGATGCGGTTAATCACCCCCAGCCAGGTGTAGGTTCGCGGCACCCACAGGTCCGCCTCCAGAAATGCCTCCTGATAACGCTGGGTCGCGTCGGCGACGCCGATGACCGCGTCCGAGGGGTAGGGCGGCCCGGTTTCTTTCAGCTCGGCCAACGTGCCAAACACCGCCACATTGGTCGAATAGCGCATCAGGTTGTAATAGAGGTAGGCCATCCCGTCGTTGAGGAAGGCTATGGTTGAGACCATGTTGGCTTCGCTGAGCGCTCCGGCCCGCGCCGCGGCATCGGCTGCGTTCTGCACCTCGATCCGGCTCGATACCACCTGGCCGACGTTAAAGACCAGCGCCGTGAAGCTGACGAGGATGAACAGCGCAATGGCCCCAAAGACCATCGTCTGGCCGCGTTCATCGCCAAACCGCTTCATTAGCCAACTCCTTAGAGGTCCGGAATCTCGGGGTGCCCCTTGGCGGAAGACCTCTCCTCGTCCCACGGGACCGGGCGGGTGTAACGCGCCCGAACCACAAAATGCGGGGCGTTGTTCTGGGTAACAAACAGCCCTTCCGGGATGTCCCCTGGCTTCAACGGCTGGGAAATCGGCGAGAAGATCAGGCTGACCACGGGAACCACCAGTTCGTAAAGGTGCGTCACCTCCACGGTGACGAAACCACTGCCATTATCGTTGCTGTCGATCAGCGAGACGCGGGTCTTCAACGACGACGATTCGGACCGGGGCAGTTCACCCCAGCCCGGCACGGTGATCGGGCGTCCGGTGCCGTGTGTGTACGACGGCCCGGAGATGGTGCTGCACACCGTCTGGGCGGCCCGCTCGGCGTCTTCGCCCACCAGCTCCGCTCGTGCCGCAGCAAAGGCCGCGTATTCGACCACGTTACGGGCCACGAACATCAGCGAAATCTGCACGATGCCCAACACCAGCATCAGCAGTACCGGAAAGGCAATGGCGAACTCGGCAATAGCTTGCCCCTGCTCACTCCGGCCTGGCCTGGATGTCCGCTCGATGTCGCCCATCACGAGCTCCTTTGCATCCAATCCAGCAACATGGTCGTTACCACGCCGAAGACAATCGGCCCGACATAGGGGATGCTGATCCATTCGGGCGCGTCCGGTGGGGCCGAATCCCGGAGTCGCCGGAACTTCTTCGGCGATACCACAACCTTCAGGCTACGCTTGAGTCCCTCGGCCAGGCGCCCGCGCCAGATCAGCACGCCCAAAGCGACGGCCGCCCCCGCACAGGCGGTCAGAATCGCCGCCGTCATAAAAAAGCGCAAGCCCTGAATGGCACCCACCGCCACCATTAACTTGACGTCGCCGCCGCCCAGCATGTGAAACAGATAGGCGATGCCGAAGATGCCGAACGCAAGGGCAAGCCCCAGTAAGGCATTCAGCAGCGGCCCTCCCAGCCAGCCGGCCAGCGTTTCTGCCTGGGGCGAGGTCTCGACCGCACCGGCCACATAGTTCAGCACCAGGCCGAGCAAAATAGCGGGGAAGGTGCACCAGTTGTACACCTTCCCCCGCGTCAGGTCGGTATAGAGAGCCACCCCCAGCGTCGCCAACAGCAGGCAATCGCGCGTATAGGCGAAGTCGGCCGGCGACAGCATAGGCTCACGCACCTTTCAGAACGGTCCGGAGGGTGCGGGCTAGAAGTCCGATAAGCTCTTGTGGTGTTCGGCGGCACCCGATCCGCTGTAGTCCGTTTGCTGAGCATCGGAATCTCCGGCGATCTGCTGGGTCATCGCATCATACAGACTGCGAAGCTGCGTCCCGAACAGTTGCAGGATGCCGATGCTGGCAATGGCCACCAAGGCCACAATCAAGGCATATTCGGCGACCGTCTGAGCCAGGGTCTTCTTTTTCCGCCACAGACCAAAATTCCTCAACATAATCCACCTCCTTTGACAAGCGACCCGAATCGCGGGTCGGCACCTTGTCGCTGCTACGGCAGCGGCAGACAAATCAAACGCGTGATGTCCGTATAGAAGTCCGCGGTAGCATCGAGGACAGCGACCGTGGCCCCGATCAGAACCAAGACGCATAAGGCCGTCAGCAGGGCGTATTCCACAGCGTTCTGGCCTTGTTCGTCAAGTTTCATCACGCACATCCTCATCGTACCGACAGGACTCTCTTTCCAAGAGTATTATACTATAATTTCGGTGTTCATATGTTTGAAAACGTAACATCTTGGGGTGCCTTTACAGTATATTACAAAAGAGCTTCCATACGCCGGACACCCTGAAAAAGCTCATATTCGCCGCCCGGTGACGCCTTGCAGGCTGTCGGCCCGACGAACCTCAAAGCCCGCGTCACGCATCCGAAGTATCACGCCCTCGACGAAGGACCGCCCGCGCCCGTGAGAATAAGGATCGCCGGTGTAATGAAAGACACGTCCTCTCGGTGCCAATACACGGGCGAGTTGGCGGTAGAAATCGCCGCTGTAGAGGTGGCCTGCCCGTGAAAAGCGCGGCGGATCGTGAATTACACAGTCGAAACTTCTGGCCTCCATATCGGCGACAAGGTCAAAGCTGTCGCCCGTCACCAACTGAATCGCCGGGTGCTCGAAATAATCGGACGACCAGGGGTTGAGTTTGGCCACCGCCCGCACATTGAGGTCCACGTCCGCCGAGACCACCGTCGCGGCACCGAGCCGTGCGGCGGCGATTGCCGTATAGCCCAGCCCGCCACAGGTGTCCAGCACCCGTTTTCCCTTGCGTACCACGGAGCGAGCCGATTGATAGGCGTTCGCGTAGGGGTGGGTGCCCGTGGTGCGGTGCATCTGAATTCCGCTGATCTCAATGGTGGGAGCTTCGTCGGTTGGGATCAGTTTGTAGAACATCGCGTCGGTTGTTATCTGGACGGGTTGCAGGCCCTCGGTATCAAGCCGATAGACGCCCCGCTTTGCCGCCGCGATTTCGCGGAGCATCTCAACCGAAAGGTCGGTTCCTGTTTCAGTGTGAAGGCCGTGTTGGCCCAGGACGATCTGTTGCCGGGTCAGGCCCAGGTCCAGGGAACACTCGGCTGTCGGCTTCCCGGCTTGGATATCGGCCAGTATCTCAGTGGCCAAGTCGGGCGTAAGCCACAGTTTTTCCAAAATATTCGCTCTCCACAGGGTGGGCGCATTCTAGGCTTCGCGATCTTCTGTGTCAACGGCGGGGCATCAATCCGGGCGACAAAATAAAAATCTTAAAAAAAAGCGCGGAAAAATATATTGACACAGGCGAAATCGTCCGTAAACTACGCCGCTCTTTCGCCATTTGCCAAGACGGATGGGTCTGCGGGGCGAATCGAATCTTATGTGTTGTTTGTTTTCGAGAGGTTTTGAGAAGGAAAAGGAGGACGCGATGGACTGGAAAAGAGAAAGAATGGAGCTAATTCGTGAGCGACACAGGAAATTGATACTTGAACCGCGCAAGGAAATCGAGTATCCTGTGCTCGAAGACTGGGACGACGAGCCGTTGTTTGACGACGAGATGCTCGCCGAAAAGTATGCCCAGGTTGGCCCTGAAACCGAAGAAGAATAGGAGTCTCATTTGCCCTGCGGTAGGAAACTGCGGAAACGCAAGATCGCAAAGCACAAGCGAGATAAGCGCCGTAAGGCGAATCGCCACAAGAAAAAGAAGTAGTCACGGCGCCCCGCTGGGGCGCCCGACGCCGCAGGCCGGCCGATATCCGACGGCTTGCGGCGTTTGTCTACAACAGTTCGTTGCGATTCGGGGTGTAGCTCAGTTTGGTTAGAGCGCTACGTTCGGGACGTAGAGGCCGGTGGTTCGAATCCACTCACCCCGACCAGACCGGACTGAAAGCCTTCCGCCGAAAGACGGAGGGCTTTCTTCTTGCGCTGCAGGGGGTTACAATCGCTGGCCGAATCGCTCGGCTCGAACTCGCATGGGAGGCGACTGGAGTTACGAACCGACAGTGGATGGTGACGCATGACGTCAGATGAAGTGGCAAATCTGGTCCACCAGCAAATCGGCAAGCGATGGGATCAGTCCAACGCGCACGGTGTGGACCTGCGAAAGTGCCTGGTCCAGCCCAAGCGAGTTGAAATGGGGGTGTCGATACCGAATCCTGGTGGCAAGGCTGTCGACACAACGGTTTGGGTTTGGATCGTTCTCGAAGAGAACCCCATGAAGCGAGATGGCTACAAGATCGTCATGGAAGAGGACACCCGTGAGTTCGGCCTCGCGATGTTGGAGGCCAACGGGCAACCGTACTACCTCGGATGCTACGGCGACTTCATGGCGACGTTGCAGGCGATGTAAGTGCGGTGCTTGATCGACAAGAACACCTGAACATACGGCTGAACCGCCTCATGCGGTTCGAAGTTCCGCCACTCACCCCGACCAGAAGAGCCGTTCCTCTCCGGGACGGCTCTTCTGGTAGAGCAGGCGATGTTTGATGAGAAAGTGGCGTCCCGAAGCGGTCCGGCCTTCTCAAAGGCCTTGAAAAGCGACGGGGGCGTTAAGGGGAGCCGATACCGCCTCGTTTTTACCCGAACGTCTTCCGCATCAGCTCGGTGTAGTAGCACACCAGGTCCCACTCGCCGTCGTCGGCAATGCGGTGGTCGGGGCAGGGGATATAACCGCCGAGGTCGACCAGCGGCTTGAGGCGTTCGACCTCGGCTTGAACGGCGGCCTTGTCTCGTGCGAAAACGTTTTTGTTCATTCCGCCCACGCCCAGCAACTCCCGTCCGTACTGCTCACGCCAGGGGCCGATGCTGGCGTCCCAGACGCCGACCTCGATGGGGAACATGGTGTTCACGCCATTCTCCAGCCAGGTCGGAATCAAAGCATCGATCACGCCGTCACAGTCCAGCGAGACGATATCAATGCCATACTCCCGAAGCAGGTCGGTGATGCGTTTGTAGTGGGGGCCGACCTTTTCGGCGAAGACCGCGGGGTTGATCAGCGGGCCGCTCTTGCAGCAGATATCCTCCCAGAAGTGGCCGAAGTCGAACTT
>CAZBCO010000396.1:0-2534 GCA_964490295.1 uncultured Planctomycetota bacterium | reverse complement strand
TGACGGCGCAATATGCTCGCTGGTTGCGCGAGGCGGGCGTCGCCGTCCCCGACGGGGGCACGGTTGAGATCAGCCCCTTGTTCGCCCTCGACGCCGCCGAGCTGTCTGCCAAGGCTCGCGATCTTCGAGTCGTGGACGGGGTCTGTCTCCGATAGAGCCACGACGGGTAATGGGGCGACCCTGCCCTGCCGAAATCACGCTTGCGCTCGGAACTCCGCCCTATATAATCGGTTTGCAGGGTTCATGTCGTCACGCGATGTCATGCTGGGAGGGTGATTCGTCATATGTACTTTCTGGCGTCCGCCGAGGTCCATAATCTCGAAGAAACGCACATTCTGCTGTTCTTGATTCAGGTCGCGGTGCTGCTGCTGCTGGCGCGGGGTCTGGGAGAGGTGTTCCGGCGCTGGGGCCAACCGTCGATCACCGCGGAGATTCTGGTGGGGGTGTTGCTGGGGCCGACGTTGTTGGGGCGAATGACGCCGGGCCTGCACGCTTGGCTGTTCCCGGCGGACGCAACGCAAAACAACATGCTGGATACGGTGGCTTGGTTGGGCATCCTCTTTTTTCTGTTGAAGACCGGCCACGAGACCAACTTTGCGATGGCTTGGCGGCAGAGGGGCAATGCGGTACTTATCGCGCTGAGCGACCTGATTATTCCGATGATTATCGCCTTCATCCCCTCCGTGCTGATTGCCTCACACTACACCGGGGCGAAGGCGGGGCCGGTGGTCTTCGCCCTGTTCGTGGCAACGATCATGACCATCAGCGCCCTGCCGGTGACGGCTCGGCTGCTTCAGGAATTACGAGTCTATCGGACCGACCTGGGCCTGCTGGTGATGTCGGCGTTGACCATCAATGACGTGGCGGGCTGGATTGTGTTCGCTCTGATTCTGGGGTTCGTGACCGAGGCGGCGTTGTCGCTTGGCGGCGTCGTGTTTATCATCGTGGCAACGTTGCTGTTCGCGGTTCTGTGCATCTCGGTGGGGCGGCGGGCGACGGATTCGGCCTTGGCCTTTTTCCAGCGGGCAGCATTGCCGGAGCCGGCCGCGTCGCTGACGCTGGTCTGCCTGGCGGGGATGGTCTGCGGGGCAATCACCACCTGGATCGGCATTCACGCTCTGTTCGGGTTCTTTATCGCCGGGATTATGACCGGCGAGTCCCGAAAACTGTCCGAGAACACGCGCTATGTGTTTGCCCAGATGGTGCAGGCCATCCTCGTGCCGCTGTTCTTCGCTTCCATCGGGCTGAGGGTGGATTTCTTCGCGCATTTCGACCCGTTCCTGGTGGTGTTCATCCTGGTGGTCGGCATCAGCGGGCGATATGTGGGGGCTTGGATCGGTGCGGCGGTCGCCGCCCAGCCGAAGGCCAGCCGCTCGTTCATCAGTGTGGCCCACGTGCCCGGCGGCGAGATGCAGATCGTCATCAGCCTGCTCGCACTCGAATACGACGTCATCAGCAAGTCGGTCTTTGTGGCCATCGTCTTCGGCGCGATTCTCTCGTCGGTCATCGCCGGGCCGTGGATGAAGTACACCCTCACACGGTTCCGGCGGCTCGATTGGCTGGCCTATCTCAGCAGCGACCGCATTGTCCTGAGCCTGACGGCCGGCTCGCGCAGCGAGGCGATTCGTGAGTTGGCCCTGCAAGCCGAACGGGCCGAAGGAGCGCCCGACGCGGACACCATCGCGAAAGGCGTGCTGGACCGCGAGGCCGAGATGGGCACCTCTCTTGATGAGGGCATCGCTCTGCCCCACGCCCGCATGGACAATCTGCCCACCCCGGTGATTGTGGTCGGGCGAAGCCAAGACGGCATCGACTGGAACAGCCGCGACGGCAAGCCTGCTCGCATTCTGTTTTTCGTGTTGACGCCTTCGGACCAAGCCGAGGCGCAAACGCAAATTCTCCGGGGCATTGCCCAGGCGGTGATTCGGCCAGATGTCCGCGATGCCTTGATTCACGCGGCGACGCCATCTAATTTGATACAGGTGCTGCGCGAGGCCCAATCCCAAGTCTCCAAGCCCGCGTAATCGCACCGAGGGGGCCGGCCGAGAGCATTGAGTTCTCGTTGCCGCTTGAAGGCGGCCTCTGTGGCGGCTATAATTCCCTCTCGTATGGTCGTGTTACCGATGCTTCTGCCGTGCGTGACGGTAGCCTTCATTCAGGGGTCGCGATGTGTTTATATGTCCGGGGTGCAAATCTCGATTCCGCGTGCGGAAGGCTCCGCAGAGCGGTAAGATCAAGTGCCCCCGTTGCGGGCTGCTCTCGCAGTTGAGTCGTGAGGCGATGACGCCGCCTCCTGCGGCTCCGTCGGCCTCGGTCACGCCACCGCCCGCTCCACCGCCCCCTCCGGTGCCGCCAACGCCTCCGCCGTTCAAGCCGCCGGTCTCCTGCCCGCCGCCTGATCTGGAGCCGGGCACGGTGGTGGCCGGTCATAAGATTCTCGAATTTCTCGGCGGCTCGGAGTGGACCGCGTCTTACAAGGCGTCGCAAACCTCGATGGGCCGGACCGTTCTGTTCAAGACCCTGCGGCCCAGGCA
>CAZBCO010000395.1:0-8029 GCA_964490295.1 uncultured Planctomycetota bacterium | reverse complement strand
CGATGAACGGTGGTGCTTGCCCCCAATATGGGGGCAAGAAGCGCGGCGTGCCCGCGCAGAAAACCGGGGACTGGCACCCCGTTGCCTGTCCCGGTTTCTGCGGTTCTAAGACGGGCTTAAGGGTTTTCGGCGGCGGCGTCTTCGGGGGCGCGGGGGGCGATGTCGGCGGCGGCGAGGATGGCGAGCCAAGCTCGGCGGGTGTCGTCGGGCAGGCGGCCGGACCGGGCGGAGTAGGCGAACTGGTGCATCCCCCGCTGGGTGGCGACCAGCCGGGTGAGGGTGTGCCGGGCCGGCTCCCGGCCCTCCGCTCCGTGCCACCACTCAAACACAATCTCGCGGCTGGAGAAGTCGATGACCTTCCATTCGAGCGAGGGATAGGCCTTGGCCAGTTGCGCCCGGAGGTTGTCGGCGAGTTCGTAGGGGCCGATGGTCTTCTGGGCGCCGTAGCTCACCCGCCAGGAGATCAGCTCGCGCCAATCTTGGAGCGTCTGGCCCGGCAGCAGGTAGTCCACCCCCGCGCCGGCCTCGGCGTCGAACCGGTTGGCCACCGCCCAGGGGCGTTCGTCGAAGTAGAGCCGAACCCGCTCTTGCGGAATGGTGAACTGGACGCCGGGCCAGGAGACCTGGCGTCCGCCGCAGCCCGCCAGCATCAGGGCCAGGAGGATCAGAGACCGTCGCAACATGATTGCCTCCGCGTGAACCGCCGAGCATCCGAGGGGCCGAAGCGGCTCGCCGCCGGTCAGCTCGCCTCGGCGATTTTGGCCTTGAGCGCCTCGTAGCCGTAGTAGGCGAACAGGTTGTCGAGCATCACCATCGCGGTGTAGTTCTCGGCGACGGGCCAGACGCGGGCGACGATGGTCGGGTCGCGCCGGGTGATCGCCTCCAGCTCGGTGTTGGCCAGCGTGTACTTGTCGATGGTGTGCTGCGGCTTGTCGATGGTCGGCGTGCCTTTGACCGTGAGCCGGGCGACGATGGCCTGGCCGGTGCTCAGCCCGCCGGTGATGCCGCCCGCGTGGTTGCTGTCGAACACCACCCGCCCGTCTTCCGAGCGCATCTGGTCGTTCGACTGGCTGCCGGTCATGTCCTTGACGGCAAAGCCGGCCCCGACCTCGACGCCCTTGACCGCGCCGATGCCCAGCATCCGGCCCAGCTCGCCGTCGAGCTTGTCGAACACCGGCTCGCCCAGCCCGGCGGGCACGCCCAAGACCACCACCTCGACGACACCCGCGGCCGAGTCGCCGGTCGCCGCAATCCGGTTGCAGGCGTCGGTCATCGCCTGGGCCGCGTCGATATCCGGGCAGTTGACGATGTGGTGGACGCCGTACTGCTCGCGCACCTGCTCGGCGACGACCGCCGGGGCTTTGGCCCGGATGGCTTCGATCTCGTTCTCGATCTGGCCGAAGACGCCCATCTTTTCGAGGAAGCGCATCTCGCTGTGGATGCGGCCCTTGGCGTAGATTTCCTGGTAGAAGGGGTCGTGGTCGGCGCGCATCTGCTTGTAGGCCTCGGTCGAGGCGAAGGCGGCCTCGTGCTCCGGCGGGTCGCAACGCACCCCGGCCAGCTCGCGCACGTAGGAGAAGACGCGGATGCCGCAGGCCTTGAGCACCTGCTTGGCCACGTAGCC
Source organism: uncultured Planctomycetota bacterium (assembly GCA_964490295.1). Classification (GTDB taxonomy): domain Bacteria; phylum Planctomycetota; class PUPC01; order PUPC01; family PUPC01; genus CAZBCO01. The sequence continues at coordinate 6,405 of CAZBCO010000395.1, read as the reverse complement.
CGCGCCCACCAGCGTCGCGGTGTAGCGCCCGCTGAAGAAGCCCGCGCCGATGGCGTCGTCGTCCGGCCCGTATTTCATGAACGAGGCGTAGGAGGCGTGGCCCGGTCGCGGCGTGCGGTTGGTGTCCTGATATTGCTCGATATGAATGAAATGGCGGTCGAGGTTGGGGATCAGCAGGGTGAGCGGCGTGCCGTTGGTGCGGCCCTTGTTGCCCGCGCCCTTGATCGTGTCCGCCGCGTTGATGCCGCAGTAAAGGATCGGCAGGTCCGGCTCTTTGCGGGGCGACGACAGCTCGTCGGCGCCGGGCTTACGCAGCAACAGGTCGCCGTAGATGCCCTGCTCCGAGAGCAGCATCCCCGGCGGGACGCCCTGGAGCGTGGCCGAGAGGCCGTCCTGATATGAGCCGCCCGCGACCGTGACCTGGAAGTTTCGTCCGAAATGGCATCCGAGCATCGCATCCCTCCTGCAACTTATGTCATTCGACGGTTCCTTCCCGCCGATGCCGAGCATTTTACTGGAAATTATCCGCCGTGCAAGGCATCACCCGCGAAAGCCGCCGTCAATCGTCGTTTTCCAGGTGTTCAACCAGGCGCCGGTACTTCTGGTGAAGGACCTTCTGGTCGAAGTGGTCCATCTCGGCGAGCATCGCGGCCTTTTCCTCGTCGCTGAAATAGCTCATGCTGGGGACGAAGAAATGCCGCTCCTCCTTGCGGACGTGGTCGGCGTAGAAGGTGAGCAGCTCGCCGAGCACATCGGCCACCTTGGTGCAGGCGTCTCCACTGCCGCGGTGGCAGAGCTGCCGGGCCGCGACCAGCAGCGTGGTGCGCTCCCGCACGTGCTGATGTTCGTCCTGAAGCTCGCCCATCGTGCGGCGCAGCTCCTCGGTCATCGGCTTGGCCTCCAGCGCCCGGAAGAGAATCTCCTCCTCCTTCCCGTGATGCATCAGGTCCGCGTAGGTTTGCAGAAATTGCACCGCCGCATCGATGAAATCGGGGCGGACCGAACAGGAGCAGGTCATCCGCTCCAGCTCGCGGGCCATCGCCCGGAGCATCTGGTCGATCAGACGGTGTTCGACGGTCAATCGTTCAATCGGCAGCATGACAGCATTCCTCCTTCAAGCGCCTTGCTTGAGTCTATCACGCCGAAGGAGGAATGCAAGCGCCGTGCGGGATTTATCGCCGACGGCGGGTGGAGCCGCGGCGTTGGTTCGATCGTCGGCTCGGCCTGGACCCGGAGGCACGGGGCGTCGTGCGGCTCGGACTCCGACTACCGCGCCGCACCGTGGGCCGCCGCGAAGAGGACGACCGCCGCCGCGAAGCATCCGACGGACGCAAACGCGGGCGCGATTTCGAAGGCGAAATGCGGCGGTGATGACGAATCACCCGGCTCCGCCGAACGGGCGGAGGACACACCGGGCTGATCACGCGTACCCGGCGACGTCGCGGCACCAGGATATATCGCCCGCCGGAATACACCCGGTAGTAGCGAGACGAGTCATACAACGGATAGCCCAAAATAATCGACCAACGCGTCGTGGTGGTCGTCGGCACCGTCGAATCATAGACGGTCGGAGCTTCCTCGACCTCCTCGACGTCTTCCAACCCTTCGGGGACATCCAGATCGCCGGGGTTCCCCAGCGTCAGGTTGACGCCTTCCGCATCCCAGGCGGCAGAGATTCCGCCGGCAGTATATCGGCCCTCGCCCCGCAGAATCACCTCGGCGTGGCCACGGGCCTTGAGCTGCACCTCGCCGCCGGTGAAAGACGCCGCCATCGAATCGCCCTCCAACCGGATAACGCCGCGATAGTCGATGTAACGGGTCGTCAAACCCTGACGAATCACCGTCCCGGACCCGCGCAGCGTAACCCTTAAGTTATTTCTCTGGATGACTTTGAGCGTTCCCTGGCCCTTCAAGTCGAACTCGGCCCAACCCGCTCCGACGACCCAGACGCTGCCGTTGCCGCGAGCTTCGATAGCTCCCTCGTCGGCCAGGTTCCCGGCCACGGCGTTCAGCGACAAGGCCATTATCAACAATCCGGTAAACGATAGTTTTTTAAGTGTAGTGTTCATCGTTGTAACCTCCTTCTCCGCCTCATCTTCATTGCGGGACGCGGCAGGGCGGCCTGCCACGCCCTCTCCAATGTTATATACGCCATGCAGCGGGGCATCTTGCTCCGAAAACGATGCGATGCAACGGGGATGGATAAGCGGGGAACAGGCGGCGGCGCTTCAGGCTTAAGTCATTACTATAAAGTAGCTTACCAGCCTTGCACGAGGCGGAACCGGCAGCCCTGGGTGAGGTGCCGCGCGCGCAGCCCCTCGACTTTCCGGTTGATGTAGTCGGTCAGCGTCACCATCCCCGGCTCCTCGCAGGTGCCGTGGTTGACGGTGATGGTGGGGATGTTCTGGTCGCGGGCGTATTGCACGTCCTGCCAGTAGCTGATGCCGTCATCGCACAGGATGAAACAATCGCAGCCCATTTGCAGGAAGGTGGAGGCGTCGGTCATGCAGCCGGTGCCCACACCGATTTTGGAGACCGCGACCTTGGGGGCGCCGGAGGTCTCGACCATCTTCTGCCCCATGCTCGCGGTGCGCGAGGCCACGCTCTTGGCGAACTGCTCGAACGAGGTGCGGGTGATGTCGTAGCGGAGCTGGTAGCCGCCGTTGGCGCTGCCCGCCTTGTTGGCCAAGCCCAGGAAACCGGCCCAGGCCGAGGGCACCCCGATCTCCGGCCAGCGGTCCCAGGTGTCGTGCAGCCGCAGGATGGTCATCTCGTGGTCGCGGATGTAGGACAGCTTCTCGTTCAGCCCGGTGGGATTGTGCGAGGTCGCGTCGGGGTGGTTCCAGAAGGTCGGCTCGTGGCAGATCAGCAGCTTGACGCCCTGCCGGGCGGTGGCCTTGATCGCCGTGAGGCTGGGAATCCAGGCCACGCGGCAGCGCTCCACGTCCAAGTCGGGGTCGCCGACAATCACCCGGTCCACCGTATTGGAGCGGTCCACCCAGTGGGCGCGCGACAGGAAATGTTCAAGGATATCACCGACCTTCATAGTCGTCGCGTCGCCTCAAAGATCCCGCACTGCAAACCGTCGGCATTGTACCGCGTTCGGGACGAAAGATAAAGAGAGCACGCCCCACAAAAGTATCGGCCGTTTGACCGTCGGGATAAGCCTTCCTTCATGGCAGGCCCCGATTCGCTCAGGCCCCCGCCAGGGCGGCGTCCGGGCGGCCGGAGACCCTGGCGCGCACCTCCCGCTCGATGAACACCTCGGTGCCGTCCGTGGCCTCGGCCACGCGGTCGGAGCTTTGAATCTGCACCGCCGACTCGGTGGTACCCGCCGCGCGGGCCTCGGCCAGCACCCGCTCGGTCAACTGCTCGACCGCGTGGCGATGGGCCGCCTCGATGTCCGAGAACGTCTCGGAGCCGGGCAGGCCGTCCACGGTGAACGTTCCTTCCTCGGTCGGGCGGATAAACGCCGTGTGCGAGACCAGCACGTTGCTGGTGACCGCGCCGATGGCGTTCGCCACGTCCGCATCGTGCGGGATGATCACCTCGGCCTTCAGCCGCCGCGCCGCCGCCGGCAGAAAATGATGCACCGGGGCGCCGATGCCGATGACCGGATAGTTCAACTGAACCTGCACCTGGAACGCCGCGTTGCCGCCCGACAGCAGGTTGTCCAGCATCGCCTGGCACGCGGCACAGTCGTCCATCAAGTCCGGGTCCACCAGCGTGTCAAACTGCTTTTTGAGCAGCTCGACGGCCAGGCGGCGGGTGAACCGCTCCGTCACCTCGTCGATGAAGGCGTCGGTCTCCAGCCCCATCAGCCGGGCGAACCAGGCGGCCAGCCGCCGGGCGGCGGACATCTCCCAGCGGACAAACTGCCCGGTCGCGTGCAGCAGGTCGGTCGGCGTCAGGCCGCAGCGCTGCACCAGATGATGCTCCTCCAGCCGGTCCAGCGTCATCAGCGTCCAGTGCCCTCGCCCCAGCCGCTGGGCCAGCTCGGCCAGGGAATGGGGCCGCTCGCGCAACACGGCCAGGGCGCGGGCCTCGGTCTCCGTCAGGTCGAACCGCTCGGTATGAGCGGTCGGCACCAGGAGGTCCGCCCCGCGGCTGTCTCCGGCGAAGTCATCGAGGTGGCGCTCGAGGTAGTCCAGCGCCCGCCCGGTCCCTTCGGCGGTCGCGGCCAGCCAGGCGACCGGGGCGACACGCAGCGGCCCCAGGCTCAGCTCCCGGTCGGCGAACACGATGCGGCTGTCTCCGCCCAACCCGACGGTGCGCAGGTCCAGCGCGCGGACGTGCGTGGCGTAGCCGCCGACGCGCGAGCCGGAGGCGTTCACCCGCACCGCTCCGTCCGCCAGGGCCGCGGTGTCGGTGGTGGTGCCTCCGATATCGACCACCAGCGCCGCCTCCCGGCCGGTCAGGTACCGCGCCCCGGCCACGCTGGCCGCCGGGCCGGACATAATCGTCTCCACCGGGCGCTCGCGGGCGGTGGCCGCGTTCATCAGCGAGCCGTCGCCCTTGGCCACCATCATCGGCGCGGCGATGCCCCGCTCCCGCAGGGCGCGCTCCGCCTCCGCCAGGAAGCGTTCCAGCCGGGGGATGATCCGGGCGTTCAGCACCGCCGTGGTCGCGCGGGTGCGGAAGTTGAGCATCTCCGAGAGCTGGTGCCCGCAGGTCACGCTCCGCCCGGTCGCCTCGCGCAGCAGGGCCTGCACCGCCAGCTCGTGCTCCGGGTTGACCGTGCCCGCGAAGCCGGAGACGGCGAAGGCCCCGACGCCCTGCTCGACCATCGAGCGGGCCACACGGCGCACCTCCTCCGGGTCCACCGGCTCCTGTTCCGTCCCGTCGATCTCCAGGCGGCCGCGAATCACGGCCACCGGACGGTGCGGGATGTCGGCCTCGCTGAACAGCCCATAGGGCGGCATCAGCACCAGGCCGACCTTCTGCCCCTGCCCCTCGACAATGGCGTTGGTGGCCAGCGTGGTGGAGACCGCGACCAGGCCAATGGCGTCGGCCTCGATGCCCTCGATCTGCTCCAGCGCCTGGCGAATCCCGACGGTGAAGTCCCAGCGCGTGGTCGGGGCCTTGGCCTTGGCCAGCACCGCATCGCTTTGGAAATCGTACACCACCGCGTCGGTATAGGTGCCGCCCGCGTCGATGCCCAGGCCCAGCCGGATGCGGCGCGGAGCGTGCTCCGGGGCCGGAGCCGACGGGGCCGACGGCTCCGGGCGGGCGGCTCCGTCCTGCCACGCGGGCACCGCCTTCAGCCCGCCGCTGACCGCGTCGTAGGTGGTCACGTAATACGGCGGCACCACCAGCACCTCGCCGCTGCTCTGCTCCGCGGCCAGAGCCGTCTCCAGCAACGCGGTGCTGCCCGGAAGCTGCTCATAGAGCCAGCCCAGCTCCTCGGCCATCACTTGAGCGTGCCGGGCGAACTTCTCGCGGCCCGGAGCGCCGGTGTCGATGAACGCCGCCCGCTGATAATTCCGCTGCCAACTGTTCATGAACTCGAGGATCGCGTCGGCGTGCTCCTCGCCGTATTTCTCCACCAGATAGTCGCGGTCGCGGATTAAGTCCTCGCGGCGGCGCGGCTCGCCGGAACCCTCCTGCGACTTGGGCTGCACCTTCTCGACCACCCACCCGGCGGAAAAATAGTAGGTGCCCGGATAGCGGGCAAACTCGCGCCGGTAGGCCGCGTCCGAACCGAGGAACAGCGCGATGCAATCCTGCACCTTGGGGATGACCAGCGGGACGGCCCGCGCGTGGATGCCGACCGTGCCGCGCCCGCAGAGGCCGTAGCCGATGACAATCCGGTCAAGCTGCTCGTGAGCCGAGGCTTGGTCGATGGCCTCTTGCAGCCGGACGCGCAGCTCGTGGGGCCGGGCGTGCAGCCCGCCGGGGAGGTAATCCGTGGTCAGCTCGGCGTCCGCCGCCTCCGCCACCCGCTGCAAGTCCGTCGCCAGCACGCCGCAGGCGATGATATGCACCCGCGATTTCTTCGAACTCAATCTATGCCTCCGAGGCCACAAAATATAGAAGCTCCGCTATCATCATAATCGACCGCCTCCCCGGCGACAAGCCCCCGCCGCCGGGCCGGCCTCCCGCCAGCCGCAACGCCGTCTTTCATGTCGCCCTTACAGGGCTTCTCATATCAGGCCGACGGTGTCCTGGGGCGTTGCCCCAGGCTGGCAGTATGACGCCGCGTTGCGGCTGGGGGAGAAGCATGGACGCAGATTAACGCAGATGTAATGGATAAGAAAAGATTTCACCGCAGAGGACGCAGAGGGGGATGGGGGCGTGGGGAACAAGGAACGGGCTTTCCCGTGACGCGGGCATCCTGCCCGCGTTTACAACAGGTCGCACGGGCCAATGCCCGTGCCACATTACCAAGGCCCGAAGGGCCGTGCC
>CAZBCO010000394.1:0-13570 GCA_964490295.1 uncultured Planctomycetota bacterium | reverse complement strand
ACCTGAAAGACCTTAACGCCCCGCTCGGTATGATGTTCGATCCGGACGTGGTCCAACTTGGCGTCAAGATGCAGCGGATCGTTGGGGTTTGTCAGGGCGTCGGACATGTCAGAGTCCCAGGCGGGCCGGAAGCTGCGTCGTGAATGTCGGGTGGGCAGGGGCGGATTTGAACCGCCGACACCGGGATTTTCAGTCCCGTGCTCTACCCCTGAGCTACCTGCCCGGCAAGTGGATGCGAATTATACGCCCCCGCGCCGACCTCGTCAAGCGCGAAGCCGCGATTCTCCGATTCTCTCGACGGCTCGTGTTACGCAGGCGGATTTTCGCACCACGACGACACAACGGCACGACGCAGAGCATTTCTTCACGAAAGCCACGAAGAACACGAAGGGTAGGCGGTGTAAAATGGGGAAACGGGGGAAGGGAGCATGGGGGCGTGGGGGAACGGGAGCATGGGAGGACGCGTGTCCTGCTCGCGGGCTTTCCCGTAGCACGGGTGTCCCACCCGTGTTCTATGTTTTGACGCGCGGGCTTCCGGCCCGTGCATCCTGATTTGGCCAGACGCGCTACTCCCGCGGCAGGTATCGCGGTGCTCCATAGCGATTCGGCTTGCTCATGTTGCATCCGCCCGGCCCTGCATCGCCATACGGGTCTTCGTACCGGTTCATCAGTTCGTAAAGCCGACCGCGCAGCCGTCTCCGAATTTCGGCGTAGGCGGGGTCGTCGATCCGGTTGTGCATTTCGTGTGGGTCATGGCGTAGGTCGTAAAGTTCGTCTACGTCGAAGCCGTTGAACACATACTTGTGATCGTCCGTGATCACCATGCGCTGCGTCACGAAAAACTCGCACCCGTAACCGACGCACAACCGGGCGTCCGGCCAATCCCCGGAAGACGGGTCTTGCAGCAACGGTTGCAGGGAGTGCCCGTCGGGGTGGGGCAGGGGCGGAAGGCCGAGGAGGTCCAATATCGTGTGAGGCACGTCGTGGGTCTGGACAAGCTGTTCGCAGACGCCGGGAGCCGTGCCCGGAACACACACGATGAGCGGCATGTGGTACACATCCTCGTAGGGCATCCAGCTCTTGATCCACATATGGTGCGCGCCCAGCATGTCTCCGTGATCCGCCGTGAAGACCACCATGGTGTCCTCCGCCTGACCGCTCGCCTCGAGGGCGTCGAGAACGCGGCCGATCTGGGCATCGATCTGTTCGCAGTAGGCGAAATAGTGGGCGCGTCCCTCGCGCACATCCTGCTCGTCGAAGGGCCCCCAGATTTGCGCTTCCTTGCGATTCATACCGGGCTTGCCTTCGAACGTGTCGTTGAAGCTCTCGGGCACGGACAGCGTGTCCGCATCGTAATTCGCCCGGTACATTGCGTGTGGATTATACGGGTCGTGCGGCTCAGGAAAATGCAGAGCCACATGCCAAGGTCGGCCTTCGGTTCCGTAGCGTTGGATCATGTCGATGGCACTGTCGGCCAGACGGGTGGTATGCAGTTTTTCCACGGGGCCGCTGAAGGTCCCCCACATGTCGAACGGCTCGCTGCCCGGCCACTGGAAGGTCCGCCCCGGGTGGTAGGTCAGATCGCCCAGTCCGTCCGGCAGAGGCGGCGGCGCGGTGATGGGCGCCCCCGCCAGCGACTCCGGACTGCAGCAAGCGGGCATGGCCAGTTCGTCGAAACCGAAATCCAGTGGGTTTCGAACAAAGCTGGCGTGCCACTTGCCGACAAATCCCTGACGGTAGCCCGCTTCGCGCAGCCGGTGCGAGTAGGTCACCACGTCCGGAACCATGTCGCGCGTGATCGAGGGGGCTGAATGCACCTGCGTGTGAACACCGTTGTGCCACGGGTAAGAGCCGCTCATCCACATCGCCCGGACGGGACAGCAGACGGGCATGGGAGCGTAAGCGCGGTCGAAAGTCATGCCCGTGTTAACCAGCCGTTGAAGATTCGGCGTCCTGCATTCCGAGCGCCCGTTCAGTGTATCCCACCGTTGGTGATCCGTTGTCATCCAGAGCACGTTCATTTCTTGATTCGATCTCCTTCTTATGTCTCAGCCGTTTTGGCCCACGTCCGCCGTCGGCACAGGCATTGCCTTCGATCTGCCGGCCCGCCGAGACTTTGTTTTTTTTGGTAACGCTTCAGCCAACTGAAGCACAAACTAACCCGGTGTGCCGGGATTGTCAATCGAGAATGAAGAACAATTTGCGTTTGGCGGTGAGCGCTCGAATGATAGAGGAGCGTCCGGCGGCCACGGTGCCATCGGATGAGGGCGTAGAAGGGGGAGGGAGAATGGGAGCGCGGGAGCACGGGGGACGAGTAATGGACTTTCCCGTGCGTCATGATTTTGAATCACGGGCCGGACAGCCGTGCTACGTTTCGAGCACGAGCAGGAGTACGAGTACGAGCACGAGCACGAGGTGCCCCCGTGCTCCCATGCTCCCATGCCCCCATGCGCCAATGGCGGTTTGGCTGATAGCTGACGGCTGATAGCTGACAGCTTCATCGCGGCGGAGCTTGAACTTTGGGCTGACTTGTCGTAAAGTATCCGCCGTGACATCGAATCACAGCGCCCGAACGATACCGAGGACGATAGTATGCGGATGAGTCAGTTGGTGGGGCGGCGATACAAGGAGCGGCCCGCCGAGGCCACGCTCGAAAGCCATGCGTTCCTGCTGCGCGGCGGCTATGCCCGCCAGGTGGCCAATGGCATCTACTCGCTCCTCCCGCCCGGCCACCGCGTCGCGGCGAAGATCGAAGCCATCATCCGCGAAGAGATGGACCGCATCGGCGGTCAGGAAGTCAAGATGCCCGTGGCCCTGACCCGCGACCTGTGGGACGAGTCCGGCCGCTATGAATCCGTCGGCTCCGAGCTGGTGCGCTTCAAGGACCGAACCGGACACGACATGCTGCTGGCGATGACGCACGAGGAGGCCGTGGTTCACCTCTGCCGCAACGAGGCCACCAGCTACGCCCAGTATCCCTTTATGGTCTATCAGATTCAGACCAAGTTCCGCGACGAGCCGCGCTCGCGCGGCGGCCTGATCCGCGTCCGCGAGTTCACGATGAAGGATGCCTATTCGTTCCACCGTACGGACGCCGACCTCGACGTCTACTACGACCGTTGCCGCGTGGCCTATGCCCGCATTTTCGCCCGCTGCGGCGTGCCCGAAACCGTGGTCATCCAGTCCGACAGCGGGATGATGGGCGGCAAGGTGGCCCACGAGTTCATGCTGCTGTGTGACGCTGGCGAGGACGCCATCGCCACCTGCGCCCAGTGCGGCACTCTCGCCAACCTCGAAGTGGCCGAGGGGCGTGTTGAGCCGCTGCCCGGCGAGCCGCTCCCCCTCGAAAAGGTGCATACCCCCGGCCAGAAAACTATCGAGGATGTCGCCCGATTCCTCGGCGTCGAACCCCGGCAGACCGTGAAGGTGGTCTTCTACGACTGCGACGCCGACGGCAAGCCGGTGATGGCCGTGATTCGAGGCGATGTCGAGATCAACGAGGTCAAGCTCGCCAAAATCCTTCAGGTCGTCCCGAAGATGGCCGACGACGACCGCATCCGCTTGGTCGGGGCCGTGCCAGGCTTTGCCTCGCCGATGGGCGTGGACCCCGCCGCCTGCCGCATCGTGGTGGACCGCACCGTCGCCGAGGCCGCCAACCTGGTCACCGGGGCCAACGAGGCCGACTATCACGTCCGCCACTTCAACCTCCGCCGCGACCTGCCGGGGGTGGAGCCGGTGGACATCGCCACGGTGCGCGACGGCGACGGCTGCCCCAACTGCCCCGGCAGCATCACACTCCAGCGCGGCATCGAGGTCGGCAACATCTTCCAGCTCGGCACCAAATACACCGAGTCGATGGGGATGCGCTACCTCGACGAAGCCGGCCAGGAGCAGACGCCCATCATGGGCTGCTACGGCATCGGCGTCGGGCGGCTGGTCAGCTCGGTGATGGAAGTCCGTCACGACAAGTTCGGCCCCATCTGGCCCGCCAGCATCGCCCCCTGGCAGGTCCACCTCAACGCTATCGACTACGCTCAGGACGCCAACCGCGAGATGGCCGAGAGCCTCTACCGCAGCTTGACCGACGCGGGCCTCGATGTGCTGTTCGACGACCGCGACGAGCGGCCCGGCGTCCAGTTCGCCGAGGCCGACCTGCTCGGCATCCCCTTCCGCTTCGTGGTCAGCTCCCGCAACCTGGCCGAGGGCCGCGTCGAGTGGAAGCGACGCGATACCGGCGACAAGGGCTTCTGCGCTCCGGATGAAGTGCCCGGCCTCGCCTGCCAGTGGGTGCGCGAAAGTCTGGCGGAACTCGACGCGCTGGCCGATGCGATTCAATAGTCCGGCCCTGGGTTCGTCCTTTCGAAGCACTTGACAGTGGTGGGCCGGGCGGCTATGCTCTGGCTCGATAACTGGAATCGCCCCGCGTGACTGGCGAACGACGTGGACGGAACCACGGGGGAACGCGGGGTCGATGGTTGAAGCCGATCGCCTGGGCTGCCCGGAGTGTGTGCAGTCCGGGCGTTTGTTTTTTTTCAGGGCAAGGCGCGGAGCGCGCCGAGGAGAAGAGCGATGGAACTGAAGTACGGGTGCAATCCGCACCAGAAGCCGGCCACGTTGGAAGTGCCGGACGGGGCGTTTCGGTTTGTGAACGGCGTGCCGGGTTATATCAACATGCTGGACGCTCTGGGAGCGTGGCAATTGGTGCGGGCGCTGCGGGCCTCGACCGGGCTGCCGAGCGCGGCCTCGTTCAAGCACGTCAGCCCAGCGGGCGCGGCGGTGGCCCGGCCCCTGACGCCGGAGCTGCGCGCCTCACAGATGCTGGGCGACGAGGAGTACTCACCGGTGGCCACCGCCTACATCCGCGCCCGCGCGGGCGACCGGATGTGCTCGTTCGGCGACGTCGCCGCGGTCAGCGACGTGGTCGATCTCTCGCTGGCCAAGGTGCTGAACATGGAGGTCTCCGACTTGATTGTGGCCCCGGGCTACGAGCCGGACGCTCTGGAGATGCTCCAGAACAAGAAGGGCGGCAAGTTTCTGATCATCGAGGCGGACCCGAATTACGAGCCGCCGGAGGTCGAGCGGCGCGAGGTCTTCGGATTCACCCTCACCCAGAAGCGCGACGACTCGAACATCACCAAGGCGATGTTTGCCAACGCGGTCACCGGCGAAGCCATTCCGGAGGACATCCAGGAGACGCTGGCGGTGGCGACCGTCGCGCTGAAATACACGCAGTCCAACTCGGTGTGTCTGGCTTATGACGGGCAGGTGATCGGGATGGGGGCCGGGCAGCAGTCGCGGATTCACTGCACCCGGCTGGCCTGCGGCAAGGCGGAGAAATGGTTCCTCCAGCAGCACCCCAAGGTGCTGGCGCTCAAGTTCCGCGAGGGACTGATGCGCGCCGAGAAGACCAACGTGGTGGACCAGTATCTGCTCTGGGACGAGCTCTCCAAGCCGGAGATGGACGCGATGCTGGCCGAGCTGACCGAGACGCCGGAGCCGATTACGCGCGACGAGCGGACGGACTGGATTCGGCAGCAGCAGGGCATCTGCCTGTCGTCGGACGCCTTCATTCCCTTCCGCGACAACATCGACCGAGCCAGCCGGACGAACGTGCAGTATGTCGCCCAGCCGGGCCAATCGCTTCGTGATGAGGGCGTGACCCAGGCCGCGACAGAGTACGGGATGAAGATGATCCACACGGGCGTGCGGTGCTTCCTGCACTAAGTAACTATCTCAAAAAGGATTCAAGAGGTATTTGATTTATGTCGATATAGTCATGGGATCTATTCCTTTGGGAGGAGAACTCATGACTGGGAGACGCAAGAAAAAATAGGCCCCCCCTCCGGCGATATGGGAGGTGAGCGACGAATTGTGGAAGCGCATCGATCCGGCCATTCAGAAGGCTTACCCATCGAAGCCAAGGGGCCGTCATCGCATCAATCTTCGACAGGCTCTCAACGGCATCATCTTCCGTCTGCGTTCGGGGTGCCAGTGGAACCAGTTGCCGAAGCGATTTGGAGACGACAGCAGCGTTCACCGCTGGTTCCAGCGATGGAGCGAAGACGGCTTCTTCGAACAACTCTCCTCGTCCGATACGACAAGAATGCCGGCAACTACCTCGGATTGCTTCAATTCGCGTGTGCATTGCTGTGGTTTCGGAGATTACTCCGTTTGGCTTTTTGAGATAGTTGCTAAGAACCGCTTGCCCGAGCATCGGCCCGATTTGGGGCCACTTGCCGTCCGGTCTGATTGCGCCGGGCGTTCGTCAGGCTTGACGCGGGCCGCGTCTTGACGCTGCCCATTCGTGCTGATAGACTTGGCCACGTGAAACAGCCGATGCTACTATAAATAGGAGCGAGTCCGGATGGGCCAAAAAGCAATCCTGTTTCCCGGCCAGGGCGCCCAAAAAGTGGGCATGGGGCGGGACTTGTACGAGTCGGTCCCGGCGGCACGCCAGGTTTATGAGCAGGCCAACGCCTTGCTGGATATGGACCTGGCCAAGCTGTGTTTCGAGGGGCCGAAGGAAGAACTGGATAACACCGCGAATTGCCAGGCGGCGATTCTGGTTACCAGCCTGGCGGCGCTGGAGGCCCTGAAGGCCCGGCGCGGCGAGGCGGCCGCCCAAGCGGACCTGGCCGCCGGCCTGAGCCTTGGTGAATATACCGCCCTGTGTTTCGCCGGGGCGATTGGCTTCGACGACGCCGTGCGACTGGTGCGGCGCCGCGGGCTGTTGATGGAAGCCGCCGGTCGCGAGAACCCCGGGGCGATGCTTGCGGTGCTGGGCATGGACCGGGAGGCGGTGATGGGCCTGGTCGCGGGCGTGCCCGGCGACCTGGGGACGCTGGTGGTGGCGAACTTTAACGCCCCCGGCCAGAACGTGCTTTCCGGATCCGTCGAGGCCATCGACTGGGCGGCGTCGGCGGCCCCGGAGCAGGGAGCCAGGCGGGCGATCAAACTGGCCGTCAGCGGCGCCTTCCACAGCCCATTGATGGGGCCTGCCGCCGAGAAACTGAAGGACGCGCTGGCGAAGACCGAAATGCATGACCCCCAGACCCCCGTGATCAGCAACGTCTCGGCCAAGCCGGTGGCGTCGGGCGAAGAGGCCCGCGACATGCTGGCCCTACAGTTGACCAACTCGGTGCTGTGGGATGACTCGGTCCGATGGATGGTGGCCCAGGGCGTGACCGAGGCGATGGAAGTCGGCCCCGGCAACGTGCTCAAGGGCCTGCTGGGTAAGATCGACGGGGACGTGGCCGTGTCGAATGTCGGCACGCTGGCAGATCTTGGATAGGGCTTTAATACGTCTGTTTATTTCTATGGAGGGCATCTGAATGAGTTTGAAAGGCAAGGCAGCGTTGGTCACCGGCGGAAGCCGTGGGATTGGCAAGGCGATCTGCATGGCTCTGGCGGCTGAGGGCGCGGACATTTGCATCGCCGACGTGCTTGACGCCGAGGCGACGATCGCCGAGATTCAGGCTTTGGGCGTCAAGTGCATCGCCCGTAAGGCCGATGTAACCAACTCCGACAGCATGGCCGGGGTGGTCAAGGACATGGTCGCCGAATTCGGCAACGTCAGCGTCCTGGTCAACAACGCCGGTATCACTCGCGACGGCCTGCTGATGCGGATGAGCGACGAGGATTGGGACAAGGTGCTGGCGGTGAACCTGAAAGGGGCGTTTGTCTGCACCAAGGCAGTGGCCCGGCAGATGATGAAGCAGAAGGCCGGTCGCATCGTCAACATCGCCTCGGTGGTCGGCATCTTCGGCAACGCGGGCCAGGCCAACTACGCCGCGTCGAAGGCGGGGATGATCGGCCTGACCAAGGCGACCGCCAAGGAGTTCGGCTCGCGCGGCATCACCGTCAACGCCGTGGCCCCCGGCTACATCGTGACGGACATGACCCACGTGCTCAGCGAGGAGGCACGGGCCGCCTTCGCCCAGAACATCCCGCTCTCGCGGCAGGGCGTGGACGACGAAAAGGCCGGCTATCCGGAGGACGTGGCGCGGTGTACCGTCTTCCTGGCCGGCGACGCAGCGGCATACATCACCGGCCAAGTCCTCGCCGTGGACGGCGGCATGGCGATGTGAACGATGTCGAAATAAGGCGATAGGCCGAAAGGATGCCCAGCATGCACGCTCCCAGCTTTGATGAGTTCAAAGTCCTCGCCGCCCGGGGCGATGTGGTGCCGGTTTACCGCCAGCTTCTGGCCGACACGCTCACGCCGGTCTCGGCGTTTCTGCGGTTCGGCGACCACGAGGATTGCTTTCTGTTGGAGAGCGTGACCGGCGGCGAGAAGATCGGGCGCTACTCAATGATGGGCTTCGCCCCGGCCGGCGTCTTCGAGTGTGCCGACGGGGTTGTGAAATACGAGCATGACGGCCAGATCGACACCTACCCGGTGGACGACCCCATCGCGGAGCTGGAGCGCCTGGTCACCGGGCGCAAGCCCGTGCCGGTGCCCGGCCTGCGCGAGCAGGAGACCTCCTTTACCGGCGGCGCGGTCGGTTACTTCGGCTACGATGTGGTGCGCTATGTCGAGGACCTTCCCCGGCGGACCGAACGGTCGCTCGGCCTGCCGGATCTCTGCTTCATGTTCTACGACACAGTCATCGTCTTCGACCACGTGTTCCACACCGTCAAAGTGATCAGCAACGCCCACGTGGGCGAGGGCCGCGACCTCAAAGCGGCCTATGATCAGGCCGTCGCGGCCATCGACGACGTGGTCGCCAAACTGCACAAGTCCGAATCCTTCGTCCACGACGACATCGTCACCGGCGGCTCCGAGGAGGTCGCCTTCGAATCCAATTTCGAGGTCAACGACTATCATCGGGCGGTTGAGAAATGCAAGGAATACATTGCTTCGGGTGATATCTTCCAGGTGGTGCTCTCGCAGCGCCTCCACACCCGGACCACAGCGGAACCGTTCAACATCTACCGCGTCATCCGGGCGATCAACCCCTCGCCGTACATGTTCTATATCAAACTCGGTAACCTCAAGCTGATCGGCGCGTCGCCCGAAGTGATGGTCAAGGTGGACGGCGACCGGATGGTGGTGCGGCCCATCGCCGGCACACGACGTCGGGGCCGGGACGACGCCGAGGACGCCGCGCTCGCCGACGAATTGATCGGCGACCCCAAAGAGCGGGCCGAGCACATCATGCTGGTGGATCTGGGCCGCAATGACGTGGGCCGCGTCTGCGAGTTCAACTCGGTTCACCTCGACGATGTGATGGTCATCGAGAAGTTCAGCCACGTGATGCACATCACCTCGCAGGTTTCCGGGCGGCTCCGGCCGGGCCAGACCTGCTTCGATGCCCTGCGCGCCGCCTTGCCCGCGGGCACGCTCTCCGGCGCTCCGAAAATTCGCGCGATGCAGATTATTGACGAGATCGAACCCGACGCCCGCGGCCCCTATGGCGGCGCGGTCGGCTACGTCACCTACGGCGGAAACATGAACACGGGCATCATCATCCGCACCATGAGCCTCATCGGACAGGATGCCTATGTGCAGGCCGGGGGCGGCCTGGTCGCGGACAGCGTCCCGGAGACGGAATATCAGGAGACGCTCAACAAGGCCCGCAGCATGCTCCGAGCCATCAAAATCGCCGAGGATCAAATGGGCGGGGAGTGAAGGGGCCTCCGATCTATAAAAACGAGGCCGGGTTTAAGTAAGGTCAGCATATGGAGGGCAACGGATGACCAGCCGCGAGCGTGTGGAATTGGCTTTGGAGCACTGTGAGGCCGATCGTGTGCCGCTCGACCTGGGGGCGACGCCGACCACCGGCATGCATGTCAGCAGTGTGTACAAACTGCGGCAGGCCCTGGGGCTGGACCAACCCAGAACGCCGGTCAAGGTGATTGAGCCGTATCAGATGCTGGGCGAAATCGCCGACGACCTGCTTGACGCCTTGGCCGTGGACGTTGTGGGGTTGGGCGGCCCCGTCACCATGTTCGGCTTCCGAAACGAACATTGGCGCGAGTGGACCACGTTCGACGGCACCCCGGTGCTGGTGCCGGAAGGCTTCAATACCGAGCCGGATGAAAACGGCGATATCCTGATGTACCCGGAGGGCGACCGAACGGTTCCGCCCAGCGGGCGCATGCCCCAAGGCGGCTTTTATTTCGACTCCATCACCCGTCAGGAGCCGATCGACGACGAGCACCTGAACGTCGAGGACAACCTCGAAGAGTTCGCCCCGGCCTCCGAAGAACTTTTGCAGCACTTGAGCAGCGAGGCCGAACGGCTGCGAAGTACGAGCGACCGGGCGATTGTGGCCAACTTCGGGGGCACCGCCTTCGGCGATATCGCCCTCGTCCCAGGCCCGATGCTCAAACATCCCAAAGGCATCCGCGACGTGGCGGAATGGTATATGAGCACGGCGATGCGTCGGGACTACATTAGCGAGGTATTCGTCCGGCAATGCGAGATCGCGATGGGCAACCTGCCCAGGTTTTACGAGGCGGTCGGCGAGAGCGTGTCTGTTGTGTTCATGACCGGTACCGATTTCGGGACGCAGAATGCTCCGTTTATCTCCAAGACGTCCTATTGCGAGCTTTACAAGCCTTATCACCGAGCCTTGAATGAATGGGTTCACGCCCACACCGGCTGGAAGACGTTCATGCACTCCTGCGGCTGCATCTCGCCGTTGCTTGATGAGTTCATTGATGCGGGCTTCGACATCGTCAACCCGGTGCGCGAGAATGTACGCGCAAACATCGAAGCGCTCGCTCCCGGCGGCGGCTTCGTGTTCAACACCATCCACAACCTGCAGGCCGGCGTCCCGGTGGAAAACATCCGCGCGATGTACGAGGCGGTGCGCGAGTTCGGAACCTACTGAGTTATTCCCGCCGTTGACGCTCGCGGATGGCGATCAAATCCTTCATCACGTTGGCCATCGCTCCGCTCCCCTCGGCGGTTCCGAACCCATCGTGAAGCTGCCGATAGAGGGCGTACAATGCGGCGTAGGTCGCCCGGTTGGCGGAATTGGGAAGATAGACCGTGTCGCGCACCCCACAGATGGCGGCCTGCGCGTCGGCGACGGATTCGAACGCTCCGGCGGCCACCGCCCCGAAAATCGCCGCCCCCAGGGCACAGGCCTGATCGCTCCGGGCGACCTTCATCGGCCGGCCGGTGACGTCGGCGTAAATCTGCATCAGCAGGGGGTTCTTCACCGCCAGCCCGCCGCAATTCACGATTTCGCTCACCGGGACGCCGTAGCGTTCAATCCGTTCGATGATACGGAGCGCCCCGAAGGCTGTGGCTTCGATCAGCGCCCGGTAGATTTCGTGGGCTTGCGTGTGCAGCGTCTGGCCCACCAGCAGGCCGCTGAGGCGTACGTCGGTGAGGATGCAGCGATTTCCGTTGTTCCAGTCCAAGGCCAGCAGGCCGTGCTCGCCGGGCTTTTGCGCGGCGGCCGCGTCGGCCAGCCCCCGGAACTTCGCGTCCGGCGTGGCCCCGTAACGCTCCGGCACCAGATGATTGACCAACCAGAGAAAGATATCGCCCACGCCGGATTGCCCGGCCTCAATGCCGTAGAAACCGGGCAGCACGGAGCCATCCACGATGCCGCATACGCCGGGAATCTCCGCCAGGTCGGCGGTGTTGGGCATCACCATCAGGTCGCAGGTGCTGGTGCCCAGGATTTTGACCAACGTCCCTTCACGAATGCCGGAGCCGACCGCGCCCATGTGGGCGTCAAAAGCTCCCACGGCGATGGGAATGCCGGGCGTCAGCCCCAAGCGATTCGCCCAATCGGAACTGAGCCGGCCCGCGACCTGGTCGGAGGGCACCGCCGTGGCGCCGATGCGCTCCCGCAATGCCGCCAGAGCAGGGTCCAGCCGAGCGAGGAACTCCTCGTCCGGCAGCCCGCCCCAGGTTTCGGAGTACATCGCCTTGTGGCCCGCGGCACACACGCTCCGCATCCAATCCTTCGGGTGGGTCTTGCCCGCGAGCACCGCGGGGATATAGTCGCAACACTCAACGAAGCTGTGGGCCGCGGCGAACACCTCAGGCGCGGTGCGCCGACAGTGCAGGACTTTGCTCCAGAACCACTCCGAGGAGTACGTTCCACCGCATCGCGCGAGGTACTGGGGGCGGGCCGATGCCGCCAACGCGGTGATCTCCTCCGCCTCGGCGTGGCTGGTGTGGTCTTTCCATAGCCACGCCATCGCATGGAGGTTGTCTGCGAATTCCGGCGTCATCGCCAGCGGTGTGCCCGCCGCATTCACCGGCAGGGGCGTGCTGCCGGTGGTGTCCACGCCGAGGCCGATGATATCCGCCGGCTCAAAGCCGGGGAATGCCTCGCGTGCCGAGCGGATCGCATCGGTGATGGCCTGGAACGCCTTCAGATAGTCCTGCGGGTGCTGCCGTGCGACGTTCGGGTCCTTCGGGTCGGTCAGGATGCCGTCGGTGCCGGAGGGGTAGGGGAATACGGAGCCGGCGAGTTCCCGCCCGTCGGCCAGATCGACGATTAACGCCCGACACGAATTGGTGCCGTAGTCCAATCCAAGCGCATATTGTGGTTGAGCCATGTGGTGTTACTCCTCAAGTTTTGGGCCGGCCTTCTGTTCTTCGCCTCCGGGCGATTGGGGCGCTCCGGAGCTTACCACCATTTCCGCGAGTACGATCGCAACCTCGATTCCGCGGGCGACGTTTCCCAAGCCTCCGCCGAGGTGTCCAGCCGATGGGCCACCTTTTCGAGCCGCCGCAGCGCCCAGGCCTCCGCCCATTTCCACGAGGTCCAATGCACCGAGCGTGTGGAGCGAAGCTCGACTAATTCGCGTCCGAGTAGTCCGGCGACGCCCTCCCGCACCTTGCTCTGCTCTTCGCCCTCATAATCAAGCAGCGGCACCAGCCCCGGCAGTCCTTCGGGGGCCCAGGTCTTGCCCATCAGCGTCGCCAGAGGGCGAGGATTGCCGGAGAGCACCTCCGAGACGTTGTATCGGACACAGATAAAATCCAGCGGGCTGAGCGCCAGCAGGGCCACGACCACGCCCATCGCGAGCAGGTCGCGCCGCACCAGCCAGAGGAAGTTCTTGGCCCGTTGAACCTTCCACACCATGATGACCAGCCCGACAATCACCAACAGAATACCGTACAGGCCGACCAGCCGCAGGCGGGTCAAGCCGTTGTAGCCGACGTAAATTTGGAGCCGCCGCAGGGCACCCACCGCCATCGTCAGGTTCAAAACGGCCCAAAGGCAGGCCAGCGCCCGGAGCCAACCGGCTCGTGGATGAAAGCTCAGACGTCGCCGGAAAATCATTCCGATCACCGCCGTACTCAGCAACAGGCCGACCGTCAGCCACCCCACGCCGTTGTGGGCGTACTTGTAGTAGGCGATGCCCGGCGGCAGCTCCGCCTTGAAATAGAGGTACACCGAGTCTTGGATGTTGAACAGCAGGAAGAGCAGGTTGACGGAGACCAGGGTGCTGACTGCGGTGGCGAAGTTCGGGCTTTCCGGAGGTTCGGGCCGCTGCAAATCTTCACCACAGGCGGCCAGCCGGTCGGCAATCCACGAGCGCACCACCGGCCGTAACATGGCCGCGAACAACAGCAGCCAGCCCAGCCAGG
>CAZBCO010000393.1:0-2531 GCA_964490295.1 uncultured Planctomycetota bacterium | reverse complement strand
TGGGGGTGTGGCTCAGTAGAGGTCGATGCGGATCAGGCGGCCGTCGAGGGAGCCGTTTTTGAGGGGCTTCTTCCAGGTGGTGCGCAGGCCGATCTGCTTGACCAGTTGGCGGTCGCTGAAATAGATGAAGGCGGTGCTGCCGGTGCAGCGTTGCTTGAGGAAGTCGCCGAAGGACTTGGTGAACAGGTCGATGCCTTCGCTGGCTCCGAGGCGCACCCCGGCGGGCGGGTTGGTGACGAGGGTGGTGTTGGACAAGGCTTTGATTTTCTCGAAGGCGGAGACCTTCAGGCCGATGTGCTCGCCTCCGGGCAGGGCGCGGCAGTTGTCGCCGGCGGCCTCGATGGCCCGGATCGAGGCGTCGCTCCCGCCGATCAGGCCGGGCGGCAGCGGGCGGACCGCGTCGTCCAGCCGTCGCCGCACCGTGGCCCACAGGGCGGGGTCGAAATCGGGGAGGAATTCGAACCCGAAGCGGCGTCGGAAGTATCCGGCGGGGATGCGGCAGTGGTGCATCAGGGCCTCGCAGAGCAGCGTGCCCGACCCGCACATCGGGTCGTAGAGCGGGCGTTCGCCGTCCCATTCGGTGAGGCGGATGATCGCGGCGGCGAGGGTCTCGTTGAGCGGGGCGGCCCCGGTCGCGGTGCGATAGCCCCGATGGCCGAGGTTGCCCCCGGTGGTCTCCAGGCTCAGCGTGGCCCGGTCTTCCTGGAGGTGCAGATGAATCCACACGTCCGGCGTCTTGGGGTCCACGTTGGGCCGCGAGCCGGTGCGGTCGCGGAACAGGTCCACCACCGCGTCCTTGACGCGCAAGGCAGCGTAGCGCGAGTGGGTGATCTGGCTGTGCGAGACGTTGGCGAAGACCGCGAAGGTCTGCTCGTTGCTGAACATATCGGGCCAGGGGATGGTGCGGCTGCCCTGGTAGAGCGCGTCGGGCGTGGGGCAGGCGAACCGAGCCAACGGGGCCAGGATGCGCGAGGAGAGCCGCGCAGCGTAGTTGACTTGATATAAGGTGGCGGGGTCGGCGCTGAACTGGACGCCGCGATAGACGGGGCGGGTGTCGGTCGCGCCCAGCTCGGCCAGCTCCGCCGCGCCCAGCTCTTCGATTCCGTCGGCGATTTGGGCGAAATAGCGGCCCGAGGTCTGATAGTCGAAGGGTGCGGTCACGTCAGAGGGCCTTGTTCAGCAGCCGTTTGGGGATGACCACCACGGGGCAGCGGGCTCGGCGCAGCACCGATTCGCAGACACTGCCGGCCAGCAGGTCGTAAAGTGCGCCGTGTCCGTGCGAGCCGATAACGATCAGGTCCACCTGGAGCTTCTCGGCCTCTTCCACAATCGCCTTGGCGGGCTGGCCGGGGATCAGCAGGGCGGTGGCGTCCAGGCCCTGTGCTTTGAGGCGGTTCTGATAGCCTTCGAGCCATTGATGCTCCTGGCGCAGCCGTTCGGCGGCGTAGTCGCGTTCGTATTGCGGGCCGACCTCGTAGCCGATGAACGCCGGTTCCGGCGCGGCCACGTGGATCAGCCAGAGCTTCTTATCCAGAGCCTTGGCCAGCGTCGCCGCCTGCTCCAGCACCAGATCGGTGATATCCGAAAAATCAATCGGCACCAGCATATTTCCGCTCATCGTTCAGTCCTCCATCGGTTGCTTCGCCCCATAAAGCATACCACAAAACGGCCCGAATAGCACGTTCAGTTGCCGTCGGCGCGACCATTATGTTGTGCCACCGCCCGCTGGCCGCAACGAATGCGGGAATCCCACAATCCCCAGATTATTTCTGCCCCGCCGGACGCGCGGTTTTCTCGCAAAACGCGACTTGGGGGATATATTTTGACAGGGCAAACGGCTATGGGGACCAGAACAAGGAGGACGCGAAGATGAAAGTTAGCGCGATGATGCGGTGGTGGCTTTACGGGCTGGCGTGTCTGGTGTTCGTCGCGGTTTCGGGCTGTACGATGCCTCCCGCAATGAATGACCTGGACGCCGAAGGTTGGGCGGCGGCACCGGGGAAGCCAATCGCCGCGACGTCGTCCGAGGGGCCGTTGTCGGCGGACACGACGGCCGGGGCGGGCCGGATGCTAGCCTGGGCCGCGACGCTGGCCGTCGACGTGCCCGACATCGCCGAGGCGATGGACGAGGTGAAACGGCTCACCGGGCAAATGGGCGGCTATGTGCAGGCGCAGTCCGGCGGCGACGACCACTCCGCCGAGTTCACGCTGCGCCTGCCGGTGTCCGCGTTCCAGAACGGCGTGGCCGCGCTGGAAAAGTTGGGCGAGGTCACCCGGCGGAATGTAGGCTGCGACGACGTGACCGAGCGATGCATTGACACCGAGGCCCAACTAAAAAACGCCATCGCGTTGCGCGACCGGCTGAAGCAGTTGTTGGACCGGGCGCGGACGGTGGATGAGGTCTTGATCGTGGAGCGGGAGTTGACGCGCGTCCAGTCGCAGATCGATTCGCTCTCCGGGCGGCTGAAGGCGTTGCGCGGGCGCGTGAGCCTGGCGACCGTTCACCTGAGCCTTCGACGGCGCAGCGTTCC
>CAZBCO010000392.1:0-18846 GCA_964490295.1 uncultured Planctomycetota bacterium | reverse complement strand
CCGGGGGGCGAATCTCGCCACGGGATTTGTGTTCGATGACTACACCGGCGATGCCCTGCGGGAAGCGGTGCGTCGAGGCGTGGCCACCTATGCGGACCGCGAGGCCTGGAGCGTTCTGGTGGCCAATGGAATGGCTCAGGACTGGTCCTGGGGGCGGAGCGCCGCCGAATACGTGGCCCTCTACGAAAAGGCTCGTTCAAAACCACTTCAAGTCGGTTGAAGTTTTGTTCTTCCGCATGTCTTTCGCAAGACACAAACTTATCTGAGCTTATTGACCTCGCGGCGTAGGGCGTTGATCTCGCGTTCGCTGGTGAGCGCTCCGATTTCAAGGTTGAAATGGCGTGATTCACCCGGTTCGATAGATTGCAGCCGCCCGGCTTCACGTTCGTCGGCCCGGCCGCCCACACGGTTGGTGGTGGGTTCGATACCGACCACGTAGTCGCGCTCGCCCATCATCTTCCACTCCGCCAGGTGTGGCAGCTGGTTCGGACGGAAACGGACGTACACCCCCAGCCCGCGCCCGTCTTTTTTCATATTGGCGACAGCCACCACGGTGCGGCCTTCGCGGTCGGCCTGGAGTCGGTGATAATAGACGCGCTCGGCATAGCCGCGCGTCGGTTTGATAAAGGTCGCGTGCTGATCGATCTCCTTCGCCCCGATCTCATCACGGGCCACCACCTCGCGGCTGGGGGCGAGGAGCTGCGCCCCCGCGTCCACCACCGGGAAGCCGGGGTTGATGTGATAGAGCAACATCAGCGGCCATGAACGCGACCCCTCGTTGGTGACGATATCGTCGAGGAACAGGCGGTCCTCGCCCATCACCGCGCTGATCCGTCGCCGCAGCAAGAGGTTCTCCCCGGAGTAGCGCGTCTCGCGGACGCTCCCCTCGACGAACATCACGTAGTCGTCGTCGTCCCAGTAGGTCCCGTGTGACAGATCGAAGCCTTGCAGGTAGGAGGCTCGCCCGTGTACGCCGAGCGACTCGCCCTGGTCCACGTTTGCCGGCCCGGTGTTGGTCAACCCGCAGGTGGTCATCAACCCGCCGCCGAAGCCTCGAATCCAGCCCGTCCCGTGCGGGTCATAAAGGTGGGGATGCACCACGCCCGCCGACGAGTGCCACGCCAGCGGCCGCCCACACCATTCCGCCTCGCCGATATCCAGCCCTCGGTCGAGCAGGGTGGTGAAGCGGAACCCGGAACCGGTTTTGAACTCCGCCGCCGCCACGCCCTTGGCTCGACCCTCGGCATAGGTGAACATCCGCACCCCGGCGAGCTGGGCAATGTCCCCGGTTCGGGCCAGTAACTGGGCCTTGGTGTATTTCCTTCCGAATAACTTCGCCATCGTGTCTCTCCGTTGAGTATTGGGCCGGCACCATCATAAGACGGCGGTGCTTGTTGTAAAGGGCTTTTTTGCAAAAGGGAGGACTCAAAATCAGTTGAAATGCTTTGGTGATATATCCCAACAATGGTATAATCCAGATAGAGAAGGATACCGAACAAAGCGGTAGGCTTCTTGTCAATGCCAAGGTGTCTGCGGGAGGAACAGGAGAAGACCCGATGAAACATGCGAAATTTTCAGTCATGGCCGCGCTGTTTGTTGTGGCCGTCGGCAGCATCGCCATGCCCGACGCATCGGCGTGCTCGATCAGCCAGTTCGAGTTGAACGAGAAGGAGCCGTTGCCGCGCTATACGATGGTCTTGTTTCACAAGCCCGGCGAGGAGGCCAGCGAGAAGTCTCTGGCTACGATGAGCGAGCTGAAGAAGACCTGGTCGGAGCGGGCCAACATTGATTTCGAGGCGATTGACATTGCCAGCGAGCGCGGCGAGAAGATCGCGAAATACTGGCAGGTCAAAGAAACGCCGACGACGTTTGTCATCGCCCCCACGGGGTGGAGTTTGGCGATGATGAAGGGCAAGCTCGATTCCAGGCAGATCGCCCCGCTGATGAGCTCGCCGGGCAAGGCCGCCTTGCTCAAGGCTTTGGAGAAGAACAAGGCGGTGTTCCTGGTGCTGGGCAAGAAGGGCATGAAGGGGTTTGAGAATGAGCTTAAGGCCGTCGCCGCGGCGGTCAAGACGGTGAAGGATACGATGAAAATTCAGGCCACAACTCTTACCCTCGACCCCACCGACCCTCGTGAAGCCCGGCTGTTGCAGAACTTCGGATTGACCAAGCCCCCGGCCGAGGCGGTGACTTATGTGGTGTTTGGGAAGGGGCGCGTGGTGCTCGAAGACCTGGAGATCAAGGACACGGCGGAACGCTTGGCGTTCACCGTGCAGTTGCTCTCGACGGCCGATCAATGCTCGCTGGGCAACGAGATTTTCGGCGAGCCGCTGCTGCTCGGCAAGTAATCCCCGGAGCGGAGGACGGACTGAAGCGTGGGTATCATTCGTATTGCTCTCAAGGAACTCGGATACCGCAAGTTCGGCGCGCTGATCATCCTGCTGTGCATCGTCATTTGCGTCTCGATGATCATCGCCATTCAGCGCGTCTCGCTCGGCTCAATTGACGAGCGACGCCGTGCGATGTTGCAGTTCGGGCAGAACATCGTCATCCTGCCCGAAGCGGTGACGCTGGACGACTACTGGGCCGCGGAGTTCGGGGAGCTCACGCTGCCCGAAGCCAAGGTCAAGGCGTTGGCCGATTACTTCGCGAGCGGGAATGTGCTGGCCCGGCATTTCATCGGCAGCCTTCAGAAGAAGGTGACCATCAACGGGCACGAGCTGGTGCTCTCCGGCCTGACCGTCGAGGTCGACCCCGCCGCGCCCAAGGCGGTGACTGCCGGCGCCCAGAAGCCCATCGCCGACGGGGCCGCCGAGCTGGGCTACTGGGCGGCCGAAGAGCTGGGCCTCAAGAAAGGCGAGGTGCTCAGGGGAGAATGGCTGCTCGATGGTCGCCCGCTCGAAGCCGGGCCGTTTGAAGTGATTCAAGTGCGCTCCGAAACCGGCACGGTGGAAGATTATAAGGTCTACATCAACGTCGCCACCGCTCAGAGACTGTTCGGCCTGGGCAAGGTGGTGAACACCATCGAGGCGGTCAACTGCATGTGCTCGTCCAGTGTGCTGCCGGTGCTGGCCCGCGAGATCGAGGAGCAGTTGTTCTCCGGGGAAGGAGGCAGTGTTCGCGGCAAGGCCTACCATTTTCTGGCCATTGCGATGGCCCGGTATGACGCCCGGAAGGCCACGATGCGCGATGCTATCGTCCTCAGCGCGGCCATCTTCCTCTTTGGCGTGCTGGTCATCGGCGTTTACGCCGTGCTCAACGCCCAGGAGCGCCGCCGCGAGGTGGGGCTGCTGCTTGCCATTGCGGCCCGCCCGGTACATGTCGCGGGCATCGTGCTCAGCAAAATGGTCATCCTTGCGGTGGCGGGCGGCCTGATGGGCTGCTATCTGGGCGACTGGCTGGCCACCGGTATCGGTGCCCAGGTGATCAACCGAATTCATCCCGCGATGCGGGCCTACCTGTTCCGGGCCGTGGGTTGGCAGCGCTACGGGGTGTCCGTGCTGCTCGCCCTGGTGATTGTGCTGCTGCCCACTCTGGTTGGCGTGTGGATGACATCGCGGACCGACCCGGCCGACACGCTTCGGGAGCCATAAAGTATGCTGGAATTGCGCAACGTCAACAAAACCTATGGACGCGGACGAAAGGCGATCGTCGCGCTCGACGACGTCAGCTTGCAGGTGAAGCGCGGCGAATTCGTCGCCATTGTCGGCCCCAGCGGCAGCGGCAAGACCTCGCTGTTGCTGATGATGGGCGGCTTGCTCAGCCCCACGGCGGGCGACGTGCTGATTGATGGGGCGTCGTTTTACAACGTGGGCGCTCCCGCGCGAGCCGCGATGCGCCTCAAGTACTGCGGGTTCATGTTCCAGACCTTCCACCTCATCCCGTACCTCACCGCGCTGGAGAACGTCGAGGTCCCCCTGATGACCACCGGCATCTCCGCACGGAACCAGCGCGAGATGGCCTTCGAATGCCTCAAGACCGTCGGCCTGGAAGACCGGGCGAGCCAGCAGGCGGTGAACCTGAGCGTGGGGGAGATGCAGCGCGTGGCGCTCGCCAGAGCCTTGGTGAATCGCCCCGCCTTGATTCTGGCCGACGAGCCGACCGCCAACCTGGACGACGAAGCCGCCGACACGGTCATCCGATATCTTCAGAGCTTCCGCAACGAGGGCGTGGCCATTGTGCTGGTCACCCACGATGACCGGCTGGGTTCTGTCGCCGACCGATCCATTGCGCTTCGCCGCGGGCGTATGGTGGAGAGTGAGTAAGCGATGCGCACACGACATATCGTCTGGAAAGAAATCTGGCACCGCAAGGGCAGCGCCCTGTTGATCGTGGCGGGCGTGGCCCTGTGCGTGGGGCTGATGGTGATGTTCCAGCGCATCGGCGAAGGCTCGACCGCCGAGATGCGCGAGATTATGAACCGCGTGGGGAAGAACGTGGTCATCCTGCCGGGCGAGGCCCGGCTCAGGGATTACCTCTCCGGCCGTCTGGGCGAGGCGACCTTCCCCCAGTGGTACGTGGGACGAGCGGCCAAGCATCAGGCAGGGCTGGCGGGGCATTTCCAGGGCAGCTTACAGCGGCGCGTCGAGATTGAAGGCCAGTCGCTGGTGCTCTGTGGCCTCACGCCGGAGAATCCCAGCGGCTTGGAAGAGGAGCGCTCGCTCGCCCGGACGCTGGAGCGGGGAGAGGCGGAGCTGGGCAGCTCGGCGGCCGAGGCCTTGGGCATTCGGCAGGGCGAGTTGTTGATTCTCCCGTTTCTCGGCCCCGGTGCGGCCGAGGCAGGCCCGCCCCCGATGGGGCCGCCCGGTGGACGCCCAGGCCCGCTGGGCCCACGGCCCAAGGGGCAGGCTCAGACCGTGAGGGTCGTCCGTGTCCGCGAAGCCACCGGCACCGTGGATGACTTCAAGGTCTATCTCGATATCAATCTGGCCAGAGAGCTATTGGGCGTTGAAGGCGACGTGATCAACGTCGTCGAGGCGATGGCCTTTGTCACCGAGACGAGTCAAGCCAAACGGATGATTCAAGCCCTGAGTGACGAGTTCGAAGGCATGGAGCCTCCGGTCAAAGTGTATCAGTTAAAGGCCCGGGCCGAGGTGCGTCGCCGGACACGCTGGCACAACACCACCACGATGAACTACCTGAGCTTGGGCGTCTTTGTGCTGGGCACGATGATCATCGGCGGGCTGGCGGTGATGAACGTCCGGGTTCGCCGCAAGGAGGTGGGCGTGTTGTTGGCGATTGCCGCACGGCCGCGGCACGTGGCGTGGATTCTGGCCCAGAAGATGGCGCTGCTGGCGGTGCTTGGCGGGGCGCTGGGTTCGTGGCTGGGGCAACGCGCCGCGCTGCGTTGGGGGCCGCCGATTCTGGCATCGCTTCCATTCGACGTCTGGACGGCCTACGGTCAGGCGCTGCTCGCGGCGCTGGTCTTGATGCTCATTCCCGCGCTGGTGGGCACGCTGATCGCCGCCCACGTGGACCCCGCCGACACGGTTCGCGGTTTGTAGCCCATTCTTGCCGCCCAGGCAACGTTGGTCCAGGCCCTCCGAAAAAACCTCAACGAATAGCCGCGTGGTATTCCTGCAGCGACATCGTGCGGCCCTTGCCGGCCTTGCGAGCCGCGATGCCCTCGGCCGCCGCACGAGCGGCAGCGATGGTGGTGATATACGTGACCTTGTGCCGGATGGCGGTCTTGCGGATATAGGAGTCGTCAGTCACGCTGAGTTTACCCGCCGGCGTATTGATCACCAGTTGAATCTCGCCGTTCTTAATGCCGTCCGCGATGTTCGGGCGGCCTTCGTGCATCTTTAGGATCGGCTCGGCCTCAATGCCATGCTCGGCCAGGAACTTCCGCGTTCCCACGGTGGCCTTGAGCTTGAAGCCGATCTCCAGGAACCGCTTGGCCAGTTCGGCCAGTTGCTTGCACCGGTCGTTGGGGCACACGGTCAGCAGCACCGTGCCCTCGATGGGCAGCGGCGTCTTGGCGGCGTCCTGAGCCTTGAAGAAGGCCAGCCCGGCAGACAGGTCCATACCCAGCACTTCGCCGGTCGAGCGCATTTCGGGGCCGAGTAACGGATCGACCTCCGGGAACATCGGGAAGGGGAAGACCGCCTCCTTGACGCCATAGTGCGGAATGGTTCGGGCGGTCAGATCAAAGTCGGACAGCTTTTTGCCCATCATAATATCCGTGGCGATGCTGGCCATCGAGATGCCACAGACCTTCGAAACCAAAGGCACCGTCCGTGAGGCGCGCGGGTTGGCCTCCAGCACATAGACCCGGTCTTCATAAATCGCGTACTGCATATTCATCAGGCCAACGACGTGGAGCTCCTGCGCAATGCTTCGGGTGTACTCGCCGATGGTCTCGATGTGCTTTTGAGGAATGGTGGTCGGCGGGATGACGCAGGCCGAATCGCCGGAATGGACGCCGGCCTGCTCGATGTGCTCCATCACCGCCGGGACATAGGCGGCGGTCCCGTCGGCGATGGCGTCGGCCTCGGCCTCGACCGCGTTGGAGAGGTAGCGGTCGATGAGAATCGGGCGGTCGGGCGTGACGCCCACGGCCGCGGCCATGTAGGAGCACAACATCTCTTCGTCGTGAACGATCTCCATCCCGCGTCCGCCCAATACATAGGACGGCCGAACCATCAGTGGGTAGCCGATACGGGCGGCAATCTCGCGGGCCTCGTCCAGCGTGCCGGCCATCCCGCTCTCGGCCATCGGGATGCCGAGGCGCTCCATCACCTGGCGGAACCGGTCGCGGTCTTCCGCCAGATCGATGGCATCCACAGAGGTGCCCAGCACCGTCGCCCCGGCCTCTTCAAGCTGACGGGCGAGGTTCAGCGGCGTCTGACCGCCGAACTGACAGATGATGCCCTTGGGCTTCTCCTTGCGGTAGATCTGGATGACGTCCTCGACGGTCAGCGGCTCGAAATACAGCCGGTCCGAAGTGTCGTAGTCGGTACTCACCGTCTCGGGGTTGCAGTTGACCATCACCGTCTCGTAGCCCATCTCGCGCAGAGCGAAGGCGGCGTGGACGCAGCAGTAGTCGAACTCGATCCCCTGGCCGATGCGGTTCGGCCCGCCGCCCAAAATCATCACCTTGTTGGGGTTGGTGCTGGCCTCGGTTCGGTCCGGTGCGTTATAGGTCGAATAATAATACGCCGCCTCTTCGACGCCGCTCACCGGTACCGCGTCCCAACCCTCGACCACGCCCGCTTGCTCGCGTTGTTGGCGAATCGCGGTTTCGGACACGCCGAGAATCTTGGCCAGATACTGGTCGCTGAAGCCGTCCTTCTTGGCCTGAGTCAACAACGCATCGGGCAGAGCCTGGCCTTTGCAGGCGAGGATTTGCTCCTCAAGCTCCACCAACTCGCGCATCTGCTCGATAAACCAAGCCTTGATATGGGTCTTCTCGTGCAGGGCTTCGGTCGAGGCTCCTTTACGCAGGGCTTCGTACATAATGAACTGGCGCTCGCTGGACGGATGGCTGAGCAGGGTCATCAAGTCTTCAAGTGACAGGCTGTTGAAGTGCTTGGCGAAGCCCAGCCCAGGGCGTCCGGTCTCCAGCGACCGAATGGCTTTCTGCAAGGCCTCTTTGTAGGTCTTGCCGATGCTCATCGCCTCGCCGACCGCCCGCATCTGGGTGCCCAGCTTGTCCTCGACGCCCTTGAATTTCTCAAAGGCCCAGCGGGCGAACTTGACCACGACGTAATCGCCGGAGGGGGTGTATTGCTCCAGCGTTCCGTCGCGCCAGTAGGGGATTTCGTCCAGCGTCAGCCCCGCGGCCAGCTTGGAAGAGACCAGAGCGATGGGGAATCCGGTGGCTTTGGAGGCCAGAGCCGAGGAGCGCGAGGTGCGGGGGTTGATCTCGATCACCACCACGCGCCCGGTTTCCGGGTCGTGTGCGAACTGCACATTGGTGCCGCCGATCACCTGAATCGCCTCGACGATATCATACGAGTACTGTTGGAGCCGCTGTTGGAGTTCCGGGCTGATCGACAGCATCGGAGCGGTGCAGTAGGAGTCGCCGGTATGCACGCCCATCGCGTCAACATTCTCGATGAAGCAGACGGTAATCATCTGGTTCTTGGCGTCGCGGACCACCTCCAGCTCCAGCTCTTCCCAGCCCAGTACCGACTCCTCGACCAGCACTTGGCTGACCGGGCTGGCCGCCAGGCCGCGTGCGGCGACGGTGCGCAGCTCTTCGACGTTATAAACCAGCCCGCCGCCGGTGCCGCCCATGGTGTACGCCGGGCGGATGACCACCGGGTAGCCGAGCTTCGCCGCGATGGCCTCGACTTGCTCCAGCGTGGTCGCCACCTCGCTTCGCGCGGTCTCGATGCCCAAGCGGCTCATCGTGTCCTTGAACGCCTGGCGGTCTTCGCCGCGCTCGATGGCGTCAATCTGCACGCCGATGACCTTCATGCCGTACTTGTCGAGGATGCCGAGCTTGGCCAGCTCCGACGAGAGGTTCAGCGCCGATTGGCCTCCCAGATTGGGCAGCAAAGCGTCGGGGCGTTCCTTGGCGATAATCTCTTCCATCGCCTCGACGTTCAGCGGCTCGATATAGGTGACGTCGGCCATCTCCGGATCGGTCATGATCGTCGCGGGGTTCGAGTTGACCAGAACGATCTCGTAACCCAGAGACCGCAAGGCCTTACATGCCTGGGTTCCCGAATAGTCAAACTCGCAGGCTTGCCCGATGATGATCGGCCCGGAGCCGATGATCATTACCTTTCGGATATCGTCGCGTCGCGGCATAAGGCACTCCATTGATAAGGCCATGTGGCGGGTTAAACCCACACCGGCTGGTTGGTTTACACCGCCTCGATGCAGCTCGTCGGCTTGCCGGCGATATTATAGGTTACGCTGACCACGCCGGGAACGTTGGCCGTGATGTCATCGGCGATTTGCCGCAGCGTCTTGAACGGCAGCTCGGTGGGCTGGGCGGTCACCGCGTCGGTGCTGTCCCAGCAGCGCACCTCGATCTGGCGCCCGAAATCCCGCTTACCGTCGCGGATTCCCGTGACCAGGTCCTCGTGGAGGATGGCCAGATATTGAAACGCCCCGCAGCCGTCCAGAGCGTCTTCGACAATTTGCGTCGCCTGCCGCACGATGTCCACCCGCTCCGGCGTCACCTCGCCAATCACCCGGGCACACAGGGCCGGGCCGGGGAAGGGCGGGCGCTCGGCGATCTCGTCCGGCAGGCCCAGAGCCTTGGCCAGAGCACGCACCGCGGGCTTGCGCAGCTCGATGATCGGTTCCAGCACCTTGTAGCCGAACGCTTCCTGCGGGTCGATGCCGATCTGCTCGAATACGTTATGCTGACGCTTCACGCCCGCGGCCGTCTCCTCAATGTCCGTGTAGTTCGTGCCCTGAAGCAGCACCTTGGCTCCGCTCTCCCGAACCAGCTTGGAGAAAACATCCTTGTAGAAAACCTGGGTGATGCCCTTCTCGCGCTTTTCTTCCGGGTCGGTCACGCCCTTCAGGGCGGCGAAGAACTTCTCCTTCGCATCGATAATCTCCACGGGAACGCCCAGGTCTGCGAACCACCCGGCGACTTGCTGGGGTTCGTTGGCGCGCATCAGCCCATTGTCCACGAAGTACGTCTTGAGCTGAGAGCCGATGGCCTTGTGAGCCAGCATGGTGACCACCGCCGAATCGACCCCGCCCGACAGGGCGTTGATGGCGATGTCTTTGCCCACCGCTTCTCGGATGGCGTTCGCCTGCCGGGTGATAAACGCCTCGGTGTCCAAGGCTTCGAGAGTCACTTCTTTGATGCTCATCTGATTTCTCCAAGCAACAGAATGCACGACACGACCGCATGCTCCCAAGATCAGAATAATCGGTTAAGGCTGCTTCGCCTCGCCTTAACCAGCTCCATCTGTTGGAAACAGACAGCCTGAATGTGCCCCATTGTCTCTTGGCAGGGTGGTTTGTCAAGTCCAAACCGGCTCGGTGGCGGGATGCGCAGGTAAATAGTCTTCGACTGAGCCAGAAGGATAACGACGTGGGCCGAGGGAAGCAAGAAGATAGCGAGATCTCGGCCGGGTTTCATCTCGCACAAGCTATGGGGGCTTTTAAATCTCAGCTTCGACTGGGCATCGGGGCCGCCGTGTATTGGGGGCTTGCACCGGGCGCGTTGGTATGGTACAAAGACAGGCAGCAATGCGACCTGTGACCTCGTTGGAGGTGTCACCATGGCCACGATTCGGAAGTTGATCGACGGCATCGCGATTGAGAACGATGCGATTCGTGTGACCTTTCCCCTGGAAGACGGCCGCATAACCGGTTATTCGATCTATGGCCGTCGGGACGAGTCCTGCCATCTGGCGGGCAGCGTGTCGCCGGTCTCACAGGTCGTTTACCGGGCGTCCAACGGTTCCGTGATGACCGAGCGCATCGTGGCGTCCGGTTACGAGATGGACCGACGCGGGGCGGATTGTGTCCTGCGGCTTGAATCCGAGTTCCACGACCTCGACGGCGTTCGCTGGTCGACCAGCATCGAGTTCCATGTCCCCGACCGCGGGCCTCGCGTCGCGGTCACCAGCCGCCTGGCGACCAGCCGCCCCCGGCAGCTCATGGCCTTCCGGGGGCCGTTCCTGCGTGTGCCGGACGGAGCCGGGGCCGAGGGGCGAACCGGCCTGTTTCCGGGGCTGGACTGGGTGGTCGGCGCGGAGCCGTCGTCGTCGGACCAGACCGCTCCCCGGCCGTTCAGCGAGCGTTGCGTGCCGCACCCGTACAAGATTACCGTTCCGATGATGGCCTTTGCCCAGGGCGGCTTCGTGACCGGGTTGACCTGGAACCCGTTGCAGGTCTGGGACGGCGAACACATCGAATCCGCCGCCCATCGCTATCCTGCCGCGGTGTTCTCGTCGCCCGATGCGGTGGGGGGCAGCGAGGCCCACCTGGCCGGCCTGTTCGTGCCTTCGGTGCCCAAGTTCGTCGACGAAAATGCCCTCACCGCCGCCCGCCCCTATGACATGACGCCGGGCCGCGAGATCAAACTGGAATGCACGCTCTTCGTCCGGGCCTCCGAGCAGGTGGTCGAGGGCGTCCACGAGTACTTCCGGCTGTGCGGCCTGATTCCGCCGCCGCCCAAGGTGCGGGATTATAAGGAAAGCCTCGAGCTGGACCTCGACACCTATCTGAACCGAGCCTGGAGCCCCAAGCACTCGGCCTGGGCGCACAGCAGCGGCACGGAAGAGAAATGGACCTTCTACAGCGAGCTGGTGGCCTTGGCCCTCTGGCGGGCGTCGCTGTTCGCCAAGGACCCCAAGCTCAAGGGCCGCATGCGCGAGATGGTGGAAGAGGCCATCTCGGCCCATTCCGACATCAGCGGGCTGTCGATGGCCTACTTCCGGGGCGGGTTTGCCGAGGAATTGGCCCTGACCCAGGGGCAGCTCGACAAGCTGATCCGCTCCCAACAGGCCGACGGCGGCTGGGCACCGGACGACGACGCGACCGGGCGGCGGCGGCATCCCTCGATGGTCGGCGTCAGCGCGGAAAACGCCGGCCGATTGCTGCGAGCCGGCCTGCTCACCGGCTGTCGCGAGCACTTGAACGCCGGAGCGCGGGCCGTCCGATTCCTCGACCGCTTTGATCGGCCCGCCGGGCTGCGAATCTGGGATGTCCACGAGAAGGCCCCCGATCTCCTCGCCGCCACCCACCTGTTGGCCGCGAACCTCGACTTGTACCTCATCTCCGGGGCACCGGCGAGGCTGGAGCGCGCGGTCTATTGGGCCTGGGCCGGGCTTCCGTTCACCTACCTCTGGAACGCCCATGACCGTGAGGTGATGCGTTATGCCACGGTGCCGTATTTCGCGGTGACGCAGATGGACAAGAAGCCCTGGTTCGGCGTGGCGGCCCAGTGGAACGGGCTGACCTATGCCAACGAGCTCTTCCGCCTCTCGCGCTACGACCACAAGATGCGCTGGCATCGCATCGCCCGGGCGATTACGATGTGCGGTGTCCAGATGCAGAAGACCGAGAAGGGCGGCCCCCCCGGCCTGGCCGGGTTCTATCCCGATGCCTACAATGTCGTGGACGGGCACGATTACTACCCGCTGTGCCTCAACCCGCAATTGATTACCCGGAACGTGTTGAACCTCCTCGGCGAGCCGGTGGAGCCGACTTGTGAAGTGGTGCCCTGGCGCGAGCGGCGTTGCCGGGTGGCCACCGTGGCCCACATGCTCGCGGTGCGGTCGTCGCCCCGGCAAATCATCGTTCGGCTGGGCTATCACCCCGGCGAGACCTGTTACATGACGCTCGCCGAGTGCGACGAGCCGGCCGAAGTCCGGATCGGGGAGGAACCGATGGAGCGTACCGACCGATTGACCGACGCCAGCCGAGCCTGGACCTATGACCCGGAGGCCGGATTGACGGTCGTGCGTCTCGCGTTCCGCCAAGCGGAGGAAATGGTCGAGTTCCGGTTCTGAACACAGGCCGCAGCGTCGCAATCTTGCATAGGGAACCCTGGGTGGCATGGTATCACAAGCCCCGAATGGCCTGACAACCGACAACAGCAAGGGCTGTGCGGCCGCGGACCGGCGCGAGGCGTTGCGTCTCATTTGCCGCCCCAGGTATGCGTGCGAACGGCCCACCGGCGTCAACCTGTTTGGCTGGGCGATGACCGGGGCGGGCCTGCTGGCCCTGGGGCTGGGGGTGGCCCTGCTGGCGTGGGCCGTTGCCGGATTGCTTCGCCAACGGCCGATGGCGGGCGAGCATCTGCTGGCGGGCGGTATCATCGTGCTGTATGCCGGGTTCTTTGCGAAGCTCTGGAGCGCCTTTCGCACCCGGCCCGATTGGCGGGTGGCCCCGGAGGTCCCGTGTCGGGTCAAGCTGTTTGCCGCGCTCGGCTCCGCGGTGAGCGCATCGCTGGCAGCGGCGATGCTGGCGGTCGCGCTGTTCTCGGTCTGTGCCCGGCAGATGTTTGACCGGGGCATCGAGGCCGTCGCCGGGATGGATGTCGGCAAGGTGCCGGTGCTTCTGACGGCCCTCGGCCTGACGTTCCTCTTCATGGTCTGGTGGTTCCTCTTTCAGGCACTGGGAGAGCTGCGGGCGTGGTCGCGCAGCGCCCTGGCGGCGGTGTTGGCCGCGAGCGTGGCTCTGGCGGTCGGCTTCTTCGTCGCCGACCGCAGCGGGTGGCTGGCGGACGACGGGAACGCGGTGGTGTTGTCGGTCGTGCTGCCCGTGGGACTTCTGGCGGCGGTCGGGCTGATGTTGCAAGCCGGCATGGCGACCGGCCGCTCGGTCGCTTCGCATTTTCATCAAGACGAATTTGAACAGGGCTGAACGGTGATCGAAGTCCGCGACCTGACCAAGCGATACGGCGACACCCTGGCCCTGCAGGGCGTCTCCTTCAGCGTCAGTCAGGGCGAAGTCGTCGGCTTCGTGGGATGCAACGGCGCGGGCAAGAGCACCACGATGCGCATCCTGACCTCCTTCGTGGCGGCCACCCGGGGCGACGCCTGGATGGGCGGCTACCACGTCTTTCGAGATTCCAGCGAGGTGCGGCGGCTGATCGGTTACCTGCCCGAAGCGACGCCGCTCTACACCGAGATGCGCGTGTGGGACTATCTGATGTTTCGTGCCCGGCTCAAGGGCGTGCCCGCGTGCCTCCGCAAGCGCCGGGTGGGCGAATCCATCGAGCGCTGCAGCCTGGCCGAGGTGGCCCGGCGCATCATCGGCCAACTGTCGCGGGGCTACCGCCAGCGCG
Source organism: uncultured Planctomycetota bacterium (assembly GCA_964490295.1). Classification (GTDB taxonomy): domain Bacteria; phylum Planctomycetota; class PUPC01; order PUPC01; family PUPC01; genus CAZBCO01. The sequence goes on along the minus strand of CAZBCO010000392.1, from coordinate 5,129 downwards.
TGGGCCTGGCCGACGCCCTGGTCGGAGACCCCAGGATTCTGATTCTGGACGAGCCGACCGTCGGGCTGGACCCCAACCAGGTGCGCGAGGTGCGGGCACTCATCCGGGAGCTGGGGCAGACCCGCACGGTGCTGCTCTCCACGCATATCCTCAGCGAGGTCGAGGTGCTCTGCCCGCGCACCATTGTCATCGACCAGGGCCGGATCGTCGCCGACCAGCCGACCATCGACCTGATGCGGCGCTTCAACAAAGACGACCGGCTCGAAGATGTCTTCATGCGGTTGACCAATGCCGCAGCCCGGGGGCACCGGGGGACGGGGAGGGCCTTGTGAGCAGATTATCCGCCCTGGTGCGCCGCGAGCTCGCCGCGTTCTTCGTCTCGCCGATGGCCTACATCGTGCTCACCGCGTTCCTGGTGGTGGCCGCGATGGTCTTCGGCTTCGGGCAACGCTTCTTCTCGGTCTCGCTGGAGAAGTTTTCGCTGGGGGCTGTTGAAGCACTGCTGAGCCTGATCAGCGTGATGCTGTTGTTGCTGGTGCCGCTGCTCACCATGCGGCTTCTCTCCGAAGAAATCAGCTCCGGCACCTTTGAAACGCTGATGACCGCCCCGGTGTCCAACGCCGAGGTGGTCTTGTCCAAGTTCCTGGCCGCGTTCGGGTTTGTGTTGATTATGCTGCTGGCGACGCTGGCATTTCCCATCGCCCTGCTGGCCATTGCCGGGGAGGCGAAGCCCGACGCCGGCCCGATCATCTCCGGCTATTTCGGCCTGGTGCTGCTGGCGATGACCCTGGTGTCGGTGGGTGTGTTCGTGTCGGCTTGTGTCCGCAATCAGATTTCGGCGGCGGTGGTGACCGCGTTGGTTCTCGGCCTGTCCTGGTTTGGCGGCACGGCCACGCGCGACAGTGCGGGCGGGCTGGGCGAGCGGGTCGTCCGGTACCTCGGAGTGTTGTATCATTACGAGAGTTTTGCCAAGGGTATCATCGACACGCGCGACGTGGTGTTCTTCCTGAGCACCACGGCGTTGTTCTTGTTCCTGGCCGTTGGCGTGGTGGCGGTGAAGCGCTGGAGGTAGGCGGTTTGGCCAAGCGGGTCCCGATGGGGTTATGGACGTTGATGTGGGCGTTGGGCCTGCTGGCTTCGGCGGCGGTGCTGGGGCTGGCCCCGGCGTACCTCATCGCCGAGGCTCCCCGGCTGGTCGAAGGGGGGACGCCCTGGATGCAGCTTTCGCCCGGCGGGTTGCGCGAAGTCCTGGTCGCCCTCCATCTGTTGTTCCTCGGCGGTATGGTTCTCTTTGCCGTGTTCCCGGCCGCGGCGAGGCTGGCGGGCCGGATGACCGGCCTGGCCATCGTGCTGGGCATCCTCGAAATGTTCATTGCCGGCGCCGGGGTCTTCCTGGCGGAGGGAGCACACTACGCTCCGCCGCAGATGGTGGTGTCCGCGCTCGGCGCTCTGCTGTTGCTTGGCGGGCTGGGGTTGAACCTCGACGGCACGCTGCGGTGGTTGCGAAGCCCCAAGACCCCCGCGGTTCTGCTCTTCGCCGCCGCGGGTCTTTTCGCGTTGGTCTGCTACGCCCTGATCGGGCTGCTGAACACCCGCTATTATGCCCGGATCGACTACACCCGGGCCGGACGTTACACCCTGCCGGCCCCCACCGAGCGCCTGCTCGAAGCCCTCGACACGCCGGTGCGTATCAGCACCGTGCTCACCGGAAACACCGAGGCCGAACATATCCTGCGGCGCGAGGTCGTCGATATGCTGGATGAATACGCCCGCACCTCCGCCCGCATCGAAGTCCGGCACATCAACCTCGCCGCCGACCCCAAGGCCGCGACCGAGCTGGCCGAGCGACTTCAGGAGAACAAGCTGACGCTCGAACGCAACGCGGTGGTGTTCGAGTGCCCCGCCAACCGCCGTGTGATGCAGGTGCCCGCCCACGAGATTCTGCAATCCGTCCAGGGGGACGCCGGAGGTCAGATTCACCGGTTTATGGGCGATGCCGTGTTTCACCAGGCCCTGGCCGTGGTGACCAAGCAGCGCCCGATCAAGGTTTACTTTGTCATCGGCCACGGCGAGAAGCCGCAGGCGGTCGGGCAGCGCCCCCAGGGCATGTCGCAGGATGAATATGAAAAGAAGCGGCTGGGGTTCGGATACGATTTCTTCATTCAGGAGCTGCGCCGGAGATACTACGATCTGGATGTCCTGGACCTCGAACGGTTGGACCCGGACGCCGGCATCCCGGAGGATTGCGACGTGCTGGTGATTGCCGGGCCGTGGTATGCGCGCATTGCCGAATCGTGGCGCTCGGATATGACCCTGTTCGCAGTGCAGCATGCTCAGCGGGTTCGGGAGTACCTGAAGCGTGGTGGGCGGGTGTTGGCGATGATCGACCCCGTCGGCCCGGCCTACCGCCCGGCCATCGCTCCGCTGCTCGAGCTGCTCCAGGAGCACGGCGTCGCGGTGGACGTGAACCACGTGGTCTATGATCAACGCCTCATTCAGGAGGCGGGGCCTTACGGCGAACGGGTCGCGCGGAGCGAGCCGTCGCTGTTCTTCAGCGTGAACTTCATCCGTGATTACGCCACGGACGGCCCCGACGGGCGGCGTAGCCACGAGGTCCACCCCAGTGTGCGGGCGCTCGGCCCCTTGCCCCTGATCGCCATCGAGTCGGCGGAGGTCAAGACCGCCGAGGCCTCCGGCCTGCGCCATACGCGGCTGCTGGTCACCAGCGACAACGCCTGGCTCCGGCCCCAGCCGATGCCGGGCCGGCCGGAGAGCGACGGCAATCCCGACGACCGACGGCGGCGGACGCTGGGCGTGGCCGTGGAAAAAGAGGACACCGGCGAGCCGGTGATGGTCGTCCTCGGTTCGTCCAACCTGTTTATCCAGGGCGTCATCCGTTTCAATAATTTCGCCAGAAACGACGAGCTGGGGCTGAAGCTGTTGGCCTGGCTGGCGGGCAGCGAGCAGGAGCTGGCCGTGGAGCCGCGCCCCACCGAGCAAGCCTTTGGCCACGTGGCCGCCGGAGACATCCGCGCCATGCGGCTGGTCATCGGGCTGGTCTTGCCGTCGATCTTCATCGTGCTCGGCGCGGTGATTCGGATCGGACGCCGACGCTGAATTGGAGTGACCGCATCTCATGCGCCTGAAACCCGCACTGATCATGCTGGCCGTGTTTGCGCTGGTGGCCGGTGCGCTCGCGGTGTTCCTCGCCCGATACGAGGGCGAACCCGGCGGGCGGGCCGCCGACGGCGCGGTCAACCGCCTTCTCGACGGACTGGAGCCGGCCCGCGTGCAACAGGTGGAAATTGTCAACGCGGCGGCCGGACGGAAGCCGGTTATCCTCGACCGAGTCGGGCCGCACAAGTGGGTGCTTGGTTCGCCCGTCCAGGGCCTGGCCTCGGCGGACTTGGTCGAGAAGCTCCTGGCCTGGGTGACGCAGGCCGAGGCCGAGCGGGTGCTGGCCGCGACGGACATAACTGCCTACGGGTTGGAGCGGCCGGTCCTCCGGCTGACCTTGAGGGCGGGCGAGAGGGTACACACCTTGGAGCTGGGAGCTGCCGCCCCGATGGTCGCCCCGGCCAGCGCCGAAAGCTATGTCGATCTCTCGCTCCGTGAAATCGAAGGGGGCCGCAAGCCGGAGCCGTATCGCTACATGCGACTTGACGGAAAAGAGGAGGTGTTGATCGTTCGCGACGTGTTGCAGCACCTGATCGAAGCTCCGGTCGAGGCGTTCCGGGAGCCGAGGTTGTTCCACGCCGAGCGGGAAGGGCGTATCGGCCCGCTGGAGCCGTCCGACGTGCTGGGCATCACCATCGCCCGCAAGGGGCTGACCCTAGTTGTGGAACGCCCGGACGACGGACGCTGGCGGCTGATGCAACCGGTAAACGCGCGGGCGGACGCCGCCGGCGTGGAGGCCATGCTGCGGAGCCTGCTGACGCTGCGGGCCGCGGTGCCCGGCGGCTTCGTTCAGACCGACCCAGCGGCGTTGGGGTTCGACCAGCCCGCCGTCGGCATCACGCTGATGACGCGCGACGGCGGCTCCCACGTCATTCGGCTCAGGCAGAGCGGGCCGGACGCCGAGACACCGAGCATCTATGCTCTCAACGACGCCCGGCAGGTCGCGCTCCAGTTTCCCCCGGACGCGCTCGCCGTCATTCTGCAAGCCGGGGCCGAGACCTTTCGTGACCGGCGTCTGGTGTTGCTCGATGGCGACGCCACCCACGCCTGGTCTGTCGCTTGGGCGGGCCAACCCCCGCTGCGGCTGGTGCGCCGCTCCGATGAGCCGGGCACCTGGCATTTGACCGAACCGGTCTCCGGGCGGGCCGACTCGGACGGTGTGGCCCGGCTGATGCGTCGCTATGGCGAGCTGGCTGTCGAGCCGGGCGGCTACGTGGACGATGCCCCCGCCGACCTGGCGAAGTATGGCCTGGACAAACCGTCGCTGACCGCGTCGTTCTCGCGGAAAGATGCCGCCGAACCCTACGCCAAAATCCTCATCGGGCGTTCGCCAAAGGATGCTCCCGAAAGGGTTTATGCCAAGAACGCCAACGAGCCTTCGGTCGTGCTGCTGGATAAGGGAGCGGTCGAGGCCCTCAAGCCCGATGTCGCCGCCCTGCGTTCGCGTACCTTGCTGGAGGGCTTCGACCGATGGACTGCGCACCAGATTTTCACCACCGTCGGCGGAGCGGAATCGCTGCATCTGGCCCGCGGAAAGCAGCCCACCTGGGCGTTCGTCAAGCCCCAGGGCGTGCCCGTGGAGTTCACCGCTCCCAGCGATTTTCTCGCGGTGGTCGCCGGGCTGCAGGTGATCGACTTCGTCGCCGACCGGCCCAAGGACTATGCACCCTATGGACTCGACAAGCCGCGAGCCGAGCTGACCGTCAAGACGGCCGCCGGAGCGGGCCGCGGGGAGCAGACCTTTGCCTTGCACTTTGGAAAGCGCACCGGCGAGGGCGCGCGCTGCTATGTCCGGCTGCCGTCCGAGCCGAACGTCTATGAGGTGCCTGCCGAGCTTCTGAACCGTATCGAGAGCGGGGCGTTGGAGTTCCGCGACCGGCAGATATTGGCCCTCAAGCCGGGCCGGATGACAGCCATCGACCTGCGGAACCATCGAGCGACCTACGAGGCCC